>JALWSN010000598.1 GCA_027080245.1 Ignavibacteriales bacterium
CCCCGGACCCGCTGATTATGAGTCAGCTGCTCTAACCGACTGAGCTACGGGCCCTAAAAATTAAAACGTGCAAAAATAATAAATATTCTGAATTTTTTAAAATTTATTTTCACTAAAAAACTTCCGGTTGGAAATTTCCCGCAAAAAACTAATCGTCCGTTACGTCGGTAACTTTTTCCCCGTCGAAGTAATATTTTCTACCGGATTTCTCGCAAAACGCAAAGCCGTTTTCGTCAAATTCCAATTTTTTGCCCGCTTCGCTTACCCAGCCGACGATTCTTGCCGGATTGCCAACCACAAGAGCGTAGTCGGGAACGTCCTTTGTTACCACCGCGCCAGCTCCAACAAAAGCGTGCTTTCCTATTGTGTGTCCGCAAACAATCGTGCAATTTGCGCCCAAACTTGCGCCTTCCTTAACCAGCGTTTTAATGTAATATTTCGAGCCTACCTGCGGGTACTTGCTGCGGGGGTCCAGAATGTTCGTAAACACCATCGAAGGACCGCAAAATACGTAATCTTCCAAAGTTACCCCTTCGTAAACGCTTACGTTATTTTGGATTTTCACAAAATTGCCAATTTTTACATTGTTCGCCACGTTAACGTTCTGCCCAAGCACGCAATTTTTCCCGATTTTCGCGCCGGATTGAACGTGCGTGAAGTGCCAGATTTTCGTCCCTTCCCCTATTTCGACGTTTGCGTCGATTACTGCGTGTTCATTTACATAAAATTTTTTTGATTGCATTTTTTCTCCTTTTTATTATTGTTTTCAAGTAATAAGTCTTAAGGAATAAGTCTTAAGTAACGAGTGGATTATTTTTTTCAAAATATTTCATTAAACCCATTAACATTCTTCTTATTTCATTTATTTCAGAAAGTAATTGCTCAAATTTAGCCTTGTCAAGATAATTCAAATTCTTACTAATAATTAAATGAGTTTCAACTTCAGCAATACTTCCTAATGCAAAATGTAAAAACCTTACAATTTCTTTTTTGCTACTTCTTGCAGTACCTTCGGCAATATTAGAGGGAATAGAAACAGCAGCTCTTCTTATTTAGTTTACCAAACCGTAAAGTTCATCTTTGGGAAAAGATTTTGTAACTTCATATATTTTGGTCACAAAATCAACGGCTTTTTTCCAGACTTCCAAATCCGTGTGTTTCCTTAATTTCATATTCTATTTATCTCATCAAAAAACTTATCCTTTAAAACTTACTACTTAAGACTTATTCCTTAAGACTTATCTAAACACTCTTTCTCAATTTTTCCGTCGCATCTTCCAAAATTTTCATCACCTCCATGGCATGCTTGCCGTCCGTTAACGGCTGGAAATCCCGGATTATTGATTCGAAAAAATGCTTCTGCTCAAGTTCCAAAGGCTGAGCGGGTTCAAAATCAATTACTTCGTAATCCTTTTCGCCTTTAATAATGTTGCCGTTTTCGAATTCGTAACCGCGGTGGTAAAGCCTTAATTTTTCCTTGGGCAAGTTGTCCTGAAACACAACCATTCCCTTCGAACCGATTACCACAAGCCGTTGCTCCTTGAATGGATGCAGCCAATTGACAAAAATGTGCGCGTTAATATTGCCCGGATATTTCAAATACGTAATTGTCGTATCCTCAATATTCTTCTGCAAATATCGCGCGCCGTGGGCGTAAATTTCCAAAGGCTCGGCTTCAATTAAATATTGCAAAACGGAAATATCGTGCGGCGCAAACGACCAAAGAATGTTTTCTTCTTGACGAACCCTGCCCAAATTGAGCCTGTTGGAGTAAACGTATTCCAAATTTCCAATTTCGCCACGACGGATGATTTCTTTTAACTTTGCCACCGCCGGATGAAAAAGCAAAATGTGCCCCACCATTAGTTTTTTGTTTGCTTTTTCCGAAAGCTCCTTCAGCGCTTTTGCCTCCTTCAAGTTCAAAGTAATTGGCTTTTCAACAAGCGCGTTCTTTCCCGCTTCAAGCATTTCCTTTGCAATTTTAAAATGCGTTGCCGCCGGCGTGGCGATAATTACGGCGTTAATTTCCGGATTAGCCGCAATTTCCCGCGGGTCTTCAATCATTCTAATCCCGGCAGAAATCTCCCTAATCCTTTCCTCGTTGGTTCTGAAAGAATCGCAAACCAGATTAAAATTTTCGCCAAGTATTTTACTCGCCGTTCTAACGTGATTAAATCCCCACCTGCCCGTTCCAATTACCGCAAGTTTAATTTCTTCGTACATTTTTACATTCCTTCAATTTCACAAAAATTTTTCGCTCAAGATTTTCACAATTCTCTCCGCCGCTTTGCCGTCCCACAAATCCGGAATTCTACCTTGTTTTTTATTACCGTCGAGAATTTCGTTAGCCGCTTTCTCCGCAGCGACGAGGTCATTCCCCAAAAGCTGGTTGGTCCCCACTTCGACAGTCACAGGCCGTTCGGTCGTTGTTCTTAACGTAATGCACTGCGCGCCGAGGTAAGTGGATTCTTCCTGAATTCCGCCGCTGTCGGTCAAAATCAACTCCGAATTTTTTATTAAAGCCAGAAAATCCAAATACCCGATTGGCTCCGTGATTATTAGCGATTTGTTCTGCGGAAAATAATCGAGCTCGCGCAATTTGTTTCTTGTTCGGGGATGAATCGGGAA
>JALWSN010000599.1 GCA_027080245.1 Ignavibacteriales bacterium
AGAAAATGGTGCTTTTGAAATAAGTTAGTGGCGCGCTTTTCGGGCTATTTAGTCGTCAAAAATTTAAGGGTTTTGCTATGGCAAAGTAGAGCCGTAAACAAACTGCATGTTGTTGATTGGATTAAATAATCAAAGGAGCTCTATCCATTTCAGTTGGGAAATAAGATTTACTCAAGCGATTTTTCCCCCTGCAAATTTCCTTGCTGATTTGTGGTAAAAGGATGGCGTAACACCCATGAATTTCTTAAATGCAATGTTAAATACCGAACGGGAATTGAAGCCCACAAGCTGCGAAATGCCCTCGATTGAAAAATTGTCGTACGCGGGATTGACTAATAATTTCGAGGCTTCCAATATTCTGAAACGATTAATGAAATCCGGGAAACTTTCCCCGTATTTTTGGTGAACTATTTGCGAAAGGTATTTTGAGCTAATACCCAATTGACTTGCAAGCTTGGTCATTGTTAAATTCTTTTGTAGGAATAATTTCTCGTCGTTTAATTTGCGCTCAATTTCTTCGTAAATTAGTTCTACCCTCTCCTCGTTCAAATTTAACTTGCCAGGCGCTTTGTCGGATAATTCAGCCAACTTCATTTCAGCTTCTCGCAACTTTTCGTCTGCCTTAAGCGCTTCAATATGTTTTTTTACAAGCTCTTCATATGCGCGCCTTTTCTTCTGATAAAGAACAAATACAACGGACAAAAAAAACGCAAGAAGTACCACGACAATAAAAGTGTAAGTTAGCATTAAATCCTTATTTTTAATTGCGGCATTTTTCAGGGCAATATCCTTGTCCTTTTTAGCCGTCTCGTATTTAATTTGAAGTTCATTGATTTGTCTAGTTACGTTTTGGTTTATTAATGAATCTTTTGTTTCGGAAAATTTCTTGTAAAATTTCAAGGCGTTAAAGTAATCGTTAACATCTTCGTAAAGCAGCGCCAGATTACCAAGCGTATTTGAATACTGAAGCCGCATATTGTTTTGCCTTGTTACTTGCAACAATTTTTCCATTATCTTTTTAGCTTGGGCGAACTTTTTCTCGCCCCGCAAAGCATTGCCGTAATTAGTTAACGCTTCCACATTCAGCATGAATTTACCCGCTTTTTGCGAAAGCTCTACCGCAATCTTTGCGTAATGTTCCGCCTGAAGATATTTCTCCTTCATATTAAAAATGTAAGCCAACGAATTTGACGCCACCGCTTTGTAAAAATCGTTTTTTGTGGTCGCAAATAATCGAAGAAGATTTTTCTTCGCATCCCCCATTTGTCCGCTATTTGCATACGCCATCGACAAATTCAACAACGCCTCCGCCTCATTTTGCTTATTCCTCTCTCGCATTGCCATTTTCAGCAATTGTTTGAAATATTTAATTCCCTTTTTGAAGGCGTGTATTCGTACGTTTAAGATGGCTAAATCAGTTAAAGCATTTTTAATCAGCTTGCTCTTCTTAGTTTCTTCGGCAAGTTTGAGCGCTCTTAAATAATACTTTGAAGCCTCGTTAAACCTGCCTGAAGACAAACGAACCGTGCCCGTTAAAATCAAATAGCGAATATTTTGAACCGAAAGAGAATCTTTGGGAATTAAGCGTTTTACTTTTTGAAGATAAACTTCCGCCTCGGCAGGATGGTCTTCCCGCGCCATTTCAATTAATTTCAAGTAAAGTTCAGCCTTTAGCGAATCGCTTTCCGTCTTTTCGATTTGTGATAAAATCTCTTCTTTGGCTTTTGCAAAACTTGAATCGGCTTTGAGCCTTCGCCCGGCGTTACCTTGAGACGAAAAATTAAGCGCGGAGAAAAAGGAAAATAAAATAATGTAAATTGCTATTTTCACTTCTCATTGCTCTTTTTTAAAAGTTAAGCAAATAAATTTTAAAATGCAAAAAATATCTTTTTATCCGAAATTAAAACTTCAATCGATTCTTCCTCCAAATTTTTGCTACTATTGACGTCTTCAAACGCCGTTTAAGGAAATTATTTTTGCTTGATTAAGAGCTAAAATAAGAAGCTGCGCTTAAACACGTTTTGGGATAATTGAATTATTGAATGTCGATTAAAGTTTAAATTGCTTGGTTCTTAGTCTTGATTGGTGTAGTAAAATGTGAATTCGCCACGAATGCACGAATAATAATGATGAATTATGAATGATAAATAAGAAAAAGGCTAAAAATCAAAAAACCTTATTATTTCTAAAAATAAATCAGCAAGCGGTTTTTATAATGGAATTGTAATTTAAAATCTATCTTGCCGCGGCGAAGCCCAAATAAAATGAGAGCGAAAAGACAGGTAGCTCTCATAATCCAACTCTCCACCCCAATACAGCAAAACGCGAACTAATTTGACAATACAAATCATTATTGTTATCTTAAAAAAAGGATTTAATGTATTTTAAATAACAATCAGGGAACCATTGACGAATTTCAAAAAAAATCAAAAATATTTAAGAGGTTACAACATGAAAGTAAAAGCTTTAATTATTGCAAGCGTCGTTGCGTCTTTTGCATTTACCGCTATGAAATCGGGTAAAAAACCCAGTAAATCTCACGGAATCAATTACCCGACAGGTTGGAGGAATTGGTCCGTAATTGCAGTTTCTCACAGAACGGATAATAATACAATAAGAGTAATATT
>JALWSN010000600.1 GCA_027080245.1 Ignavibacteriales bacterium
CAATGAGCGTCTCTCCTGATTGAAATCCTCGTCGTAGCCGCCTTGGTAAAGTTCGTCGTAATAAGATTTTCTTCTGCGCCTGGAACGCCTGTTGCTTGGGAACATTTCTTCTACATATTCTATTGGAATTTCCTCGATAAAACGCGAACGCGATTGATAAGCAACTTCGCCAAAACGGTATCTGCTACGCGCATAAGAAATATAAAGTTTTTCCTTGGCTCTCGTCATTGCCACGTAAAACAATCTACGCTCTTCTTCCAGTCTTGAATCCTCGTCGAAGCGCGGGTTAAGCGGAAAGACGTCTTCCTCGCAACCGGAAATAATTACAACGGGAAATTCCAGTCCCTTTGCGCTGTGGGCGGTCATTAAGGTAACCGAGTTGTCGTTTTTGCTTAACTGGTCAACACCAGTGTAAAGAGAAACCTGAGCAAGGAAATCGTCAATTGTGGCGTTTTTATTTTCAGCCGTAAACTCCTGAATTCCGTGTAATAGCTCTTGAATATTGTGATATTTTTGAAGAGATTCTGGCGTGTTCTCTTCCTTGAACATTTTCAAAAGCCCAAGCTCGTCTACCAACGCGGCGGTTAATTCGCTCAAGGAAAGCTGGTCTTTAAGGGAAATGTATTTGTCCAAAAACAGTTTAAAACTCTTAATGTTCTTCTGAATTCTCTCTTTAACTTCAATCACTTCAAAAATGCGGCTCATGGTTGTAAATAAGCTGATGTCCAACCTACGAGCAAATTCAATCATTTTGCCAATAGAAGTGTTGCCAATTCCCCTTTGCGGAAAGTTCATTATTCTCAACAAACTTTCCTCGTCGTTTTGATTTGCCAAAACGCGCAAGTATCCAATTACATCCTTTACTTCTTTCCTTCTGTAAAATTCGATGCCGCCAATTATTTTGTAAGGTAATTTTTCCCGGCGTAACGCCTCTTCGAGCGCACGGGATTGGTCGTTGGTTCTGTAAAGGATTGCGACTTCGTTTAACTTTATTTTCCGAGAAGAAACTTCCTTTTTAATTATTTTGGCGAGTTGGAAGGCTTCGTCTTTTTCGTCGGAACATTTTACAAGTGTAATTTTATTGCCCTCAATGTTTTCCGTCCAAAGCGTTTTTGAAATTTGTTTAACATTGTTCTTAATTACGGCGTCCGCAGCGGCAAGGATGGTTTTGGTGGAACGGTAGTTTTGCTCCAATTTGAAAACCTTTGTATTAGGGAAATCTTTCTCGAAATTAAGCATATTGTGTAAATCAGCGCCTCGCCATCCGTAAATGGATTGAGCATCGTCCCCTACGGCGCAAATTTTCACTCTCGAATTGTAAAGTAACTTAATTACTTGATATTGCGCTTTATTTGTGTCCTGAAATTCGTCAATCAAAATGTACTTGAACTTTGCTCTGTAGTGCTGAGCGACGCGAGGATACTTGGTAAACAATTCGATTGGTTTGACCAACAAATCGTCGAAGTCCATTGAATTATTCTCAAATAGCCGTTTTTGATATTCCAAATAAATTTCACCTATTTGCCTTTCAACAGTATTTTTTGCTATTTCCTCCAGATATTCGTCCGGCATTATTAACTTATTTTTGAACTGGCTAATTTTATGTTGAATTCTCGAAGGATTCAATCCATCGATTTCAATATTCAAAGCCTGCATTACATTATTCACAAGGGAAATAGAATCTTGCCTGTCGTAAATGGAAAAATTCCTTCTGTAATGGAGTTTTTCGGCTTCCTCCCGTAGAATTCTTGCAAAAATCGAATGGAAAGTGCCCATCCATATTTTCGAGGCTTTTTTACCAACAAGCTCAATTATTCGTTCTTTCATTTCGTTCGAGGCTTTGTTGGTAAAGGTTAAAGCCAGAATGTTTTCAGGTTCATAAAGTTTGTTTTTAATTAAATATGCAATTTTGTAAGTTAAAACTCTTGTTTTGCCGGAACCTGCTCCGGCTACAATCAAATGCGGAGTTTTATTGTACTCCACTGCAATTCGCTGCGATTCGTTTAATTCTTTCTTTAAATTCATAGTACCCTTAATTTTTAAGAGTGCAAATATAAGAAAATGAAAGGTGAATTCAAAGATTTGGGAAGATTTTGAATCAGGCAAATTCAACCTTCAAAGGCAAGCGCCAAAGCGTAAAAAACAAGCATACTAACGGCGATGTTATTTTTTTTCTTATTTACGAATAAAATTAAAATTCTCGTTAAATCTTTTATTTTTTTAAATAAGAGTTGTGGATGTGTGGGTGCATGCATTGCTTGATGGTCTCCATTCTTCACGATTTTAGAGGATTCATCAAGAATGTTAGTTACCTTTCACCTACGGATTTTATGAAGGCATTCTTTAAGAATGCAATATGTAGAAAGACAACAAATCTCCTTCAACCAACCAATCCATTTGTTCTACTACATTCAAAGAACTCTACCCCAAAACCTCCTTTCCTTGCGAAGATAAGGGAGCTTTTAAATTCTCGCTCACCCTTGAAGTTCTCCCTCCTCTTCTCAAGAGGAGGGCTGGGGTGGAGTTGGTGAAAAGCCTTAAGGAACAAGTCTTAAGTAGTAAGTTTGTTGAGATTGACAATTTTTAGTGATTCGCTAAACTTTTTTAATTAAAA
>JALWSN010000601.1 GCA_027080245.1 Ignavibacteriales bacterium
TTCATGGGTAATTATTTTAACGACGTAACCCTCTTCGATGCCCATTATTTCGGCGTTTAACGCTTCGATGAATTTTTCCTCGACTGGAAGATTCATGCTCGAAATTTTCTGCGAAGCTTGGCTATCGGAATATCCTTTTTGAACCAAATCGTAAAAAACGTTTAAGAGCTTTAATACTTGCCACGCTAATTTTATTGAAGGAGGGACCTTTTCGTATTTGGATTCAAAGCTATCTTCGTACTGCTGCGCGATTACTTCGGCGATAAAATTAAGACGGGGAATGTTTTTTAGAAATTTTTCGCCAAGTTTCGGGTGGCTCATCAATAGTTCTTCTTCTTTTGGGGTTAGAGGTCTGTTCTCGTCCTTTTTAATAAATATTTCTTGCGGTATTCCCACGCTTCCAATTTGAGAAAGCAGGCAGGCTATTTCAATGTCCCAGGTAAATTCTTCGCCCAAACGGTGAAAAATTCTCTCTGCTAAATTTTTGAAATAAGTGGCGTTGTGAAAAGCCAGCGGATTAACGGTGGAAAGAATCTCGGTTAGCAAGTTTACGGCGCCGCGTAAGGTTTCTTCCAATAATTGCTTTTCCGCAAATCTTAATCGGTAATACTCAACGGCTTGTTCAATTGCGTCGGACAAAATATTAAACGGGCAAGGCTTTGTAAGAAATCGGAAGATGTGCCCTTCGTTTACCGCTTTAACGGCCATTTCAAGATTCGCAAATCCCGTGAGTAAAATTCTTACCGCAAGAGGTTGAACTTTCCTGGCGGCTTTCAGCAAGTCGATTCCTTTGGTTCCGGGCATGTTGTAATCGGAAATAATTACCGCAATGCTCCGCTCGACTTTTAATATTTCCGCCGCTTCTTTTGCGTTGTGAGCAAGTAACATTTCGTATTTACCGCGGAAAACCCGCCTGTATCCGTGAAGAATATTCTCGTCGTCGTCCACTAACAATATTTTGTAACGCTTATTCATTTACAATGCCGGAATGTTTTCGCTTTTTAATTTTTCTTCAAAAAGTTTAATTTCTTCAGTCGTTAAATATTTACCGGCAAATTCAGTGAACTTTTTTTTGTGCTCGTACAAGTTTGCCAGGTAAATTACTTTAGAAAGTTTGTCCATTGGAAAAACCGAGCCGGGCTCGTGATGATTAGCGACAGCGCGAATTACCGGTTCGGGTAAATTCCAAACGCTAAGCAAGTAAGCGCCAACCTCGGCATGCGAAACATTGTAAATGTTTTTTTCCGCTTCGAACAATTGCGCGCCTTTTTTCATTTCCGCGCTTATTTTTTCATCGTATTTTTCCATGTTTGAAATTATTAGATAGCCGACGTCGTGCAACAAACCGGAAATGTAAGCAGAATCGGAAGTAATTTTGTTGGGAAAAACTATTGAAAATAAAATTTTGCTCCACACTCCCACTCGCACACTGTGTTTCCAGAGATCGATTTGTTTTACAATGTTCGATTTTAATTTTTTTGCGTAAGAGAAAATCTCGACGTAAAGAGCTACCGATTTAATTACGTTAATTCCAAGAATATTTACAGCTTCCTGAATCGAAGTAATTTCTTTGGGCATGTTGAAAAACGCCGAGTTTACAAGCCTTAAAACCTCAGCCGCCATCGAAGGGTCTTCCTCGATTATCTCGCTGATTTTTTTCAGGGAGGGGAATTCTTTTTCAAGTTCTTTTTGCATTCGGTGGTAATTTTCCGGAAGCGTAGGCAACGAAGCCGAGCTCGTTACAAGTTTTGCCAATTCTTTATTTGTGAAAAGTTTTTTTAATCTAAGGGATTTTTCAATCCTGCTGATTAACTCCGTTCGCGTAGTTGGCTTGGCTATTAATTGATGAGCGGTTTTTACTGTTTGAAGAATTAAATTCTCATCGTCGAAGCCGGTTAACACTATTCTAATTGTTTCGGGATATTCCCGCGCTAAAATTTTAAGCAATTGAATTCCGTCTATTTTAGGCATGAGCAAGTCCACTACCACAACGTCGAAGCCTTCCCCAAACAAGCCGATTGCCTCGGCGGGGTCGGTCGTAAAACGGAGCTCCCATTCATCCTTTTTCAAATTCATCATTCTTTTAATGCCGTCAAGCACGTCCCGTTCATCGTCCACGAATAAAATTTTAATCATATTCTTTTTCCTCATTAATTGGTATTTGAATAGTAAACGTAGAGCCCTTGCCCGGATCGGAATCCACTAAAATCATTCCGTTGTGTTTATTTACAATAATATCGTAAGCAATCGACAAGCCCTGCCCCGTACCTCTTCCCACTTCTTTCGTCGTAAAGAACGGGTCGAATATTTTTTGAAGATTTTCCTCGGGGATTCCGCAGCCGTTGTCTTCAATTTTTATTACGGCATACTCGCCCTTCCGACTCGTCGAGATCCTGATGAGCCCTTTAATTCCGGGGCGCTTGCCAAGTTTGTCCTCGATTGCCTGAGCCGCGTTAATAATCATGTTCAAAATCACTTGGTTGATTTCGTCGAGTTGGCAATAAACTTCAGGTAAATTTTCGTCGGGTTCAAATAACAATTCTGCAACGTATTTCCAAGCATTCTTCGAAATTGTAATTGCGTACTCAATGCCTTTATTTAAGTTGTAACGGGATTTTTCTTTCTTACCGGGATGCGCAAAGTTTTTCATTGCCCTTACAATTTTGTCGACTTTAGCAATTCCCGCATTGGTTTGCGCTAACGCCACGGGCAGTTCTTCGAGGAGAAAGTCAAGGTCGTATTTCTTTTTGAGCTCTTTGAAATTTTCCGCCAAGTCCGCGTCCTTTTCCCGCAATAAATTTTCAACGTCGTTAATGAAATTGATTAGATGGTTGACCGAATCTTTTGCGAAGAGAGTGTTGTCTCCAATGTACTGCAGCGGCGAATTGATTTCGTGCGCTATTCCTGCCGCAAGTTGTCCGATTGATTCCAACTTTTGAGCAATAGCAAGTTGGTTTTCAAGCAGAATTTTTTCCGAAATATCCTCCGCCACGGCGATGTAGTTAGTAATTTTACCTTCATTGTTTTTGATTGGAGAAATGTTCAACATTGCCCAAAAGCTCTTTTCGTTTTTCTTTCTGCATTTTAATTTACCCGACCAGTTTTTTCCTTCATTTAGCGAAATAGTGAATTGCTCTTTGAGAGTGTATGAGTTCGGTTTTTCAAAGGAAAAGAATTCGCTTAATTTTTCCCCATAAATTTCGTTTAAGTTAAAATCCGTTTTTGTTAGAAAAGTAGAGTTCGCGTACTCGATTTTCAGTTCTACGTCCGTAATTGCAATTAAATTTGCGCTTTGCTCCACGGCTCTCAGTAATTTCTGCATTTCGCTTTCCAGCGCGGTTCTTTGTTTTTCCAGCTCGTAATTTTCGAGCGCGTTAGAAATTATTTCGCTGAAAATATTGAAGAGGTAAATATTTTCTTCCAAAAAAGAAACAGGAAGTTTGTTTTCCCCGAAGACGATGTAGCCGTAAATTTCCCCCTCGACGATTAGAGAAATAATGAAGGGATTATTTTTAGTCAATATTTGAACTTCCGTTTCCGTAAGCGCTCCGTTTAGATATTGGAGCATTATTTTATTGAAGTTAAACGAACGGGAATTAAAATTGGGAATGACTTGTAGAAATTTTGAGTAAATATTTTGGATCCCATTTCCTTCAAGTTGAAAGCCTTCGCGAACCCACTTATTCTCCATTTGAAATGAACCGTCAATTTTTGCCGAAAAGAACATTGCGAAATTAGAGCCTAAAAGTTTCGCCATTTTGTAGAGCGAGTATTCAATTCCTTTGTTGGAATCCAGTCCCTTTTCGCGCAAAAAAGTGTTGGCAATTTGAGAAAGGGCTTTTTGAAATTTGATTAAGAATAAATTCTTTTCTCTCGTCGCTTTGACGTTTGTAATATCTCTGCAAATTCCGAATATTCCAATGGATTTGCCCGTGGGGCAGGGAAGAATTCCTTTTGTAACCTGGTACCATTTAGGGCTTCCGTTTTGGGGCGAAGGTCTTTGTTCTTCTTTAAAAATTGTTCTACCGCTATTGAGCAATTCGCGTTCTTCTTGCTCGAATTCAGAAGCAATTTCTTCGGGGAAAAACTGGTAATCGTTTTTTCCAACTGCTTCTGCCGGCGAATTTAAGCCCAAAGCAAAAGCTCTTGAATTATTGACTTTAATGTAATTCAAATTAGAATCTTTGAAAAAAACTTCGTCGGGAAGGTAATTTAAAAATACATTCAACAAAGCCGATTCTTGTTTTAATTCCGGCAGATATTGCAAAAAGAGCGTAGTTTCCAGAAAGACGCAATTGAAAAATTTTTCTCCGCTATCCGTTCGGAAACTTTCCGCTAAAAAAATGTATTCACGGGAATTGCCGTCCGCTGAGAGCAAATTTATTTTTAACTGCCAAAATTTTTCTCCCACAGCGATTTTTTGCTTGATTTGTTTAATTTCATTTTCATTTGTAATGAATTTAAAATCGAAAATATATTGTCCGATTAACTCGCTTGGTTGAACGCCAAAAATTGTGTCGCTTGCCTGAGAGCTGCAGGTTAAAATTTTCCCTTTCGAGTCCAAAAGTAAATAGCGGACAGGAAGGGATTCAATAATCCTTTTTAGGTTGAAAACCTCCTTTGCATTAGCGATATCTTCAATAGTTAATTTGTTCATTGCCTCATTAAAACTTTTAATCCATTTCGCTTTAATTATCGTAAAAGATTGGAATTTATTTAGGAGAAAAGACAAATTTAATTTTAGCGATTACCATGTGGACTTGACAAAATTACCGTTCAACTTCCGACGATGTTGAAGACGAAATAAATTCCCACATTAAATTAAAACTTTCTCTTCTTTGTTGCGCTTAATAAGGATTGGTGTTTAATCCTGAAATAAAAACGGTTTCCAGGATTCGTCCAACCTGTTTACACTGTGAACGAGGAACATAATGTGCGAAGGTGCGTAGGGTTTGAACAGCAATGGCATGTTTGCTTCCGCGGGCGTGCGATTGCCTTTTTTGTTGTTGCAGCGGTAGCAAGCGGCAACAAGATTTTCCCATGTGTCCTTTCCGCCATGCGAACGCGGTATTACGTGGTCGATTGTTAAAGGCAAATCGCTTCTGCCGCAGTAAGCGCATTTGTAGCCGTCGCGTTTCAAAATATTTTTCCGGTTTAGCATTACCTTTTGAAACGGCAGATGAATGTACCTGCTTAGCCGAATTACCGTTGGCCAATTAAAAGAAATCTTTGCCGAGCGAATCATCAAGGAGTCTTTTTTAGCTACAATTTCCGCTTTGCCAAGGTAGAGTAAAATTATTGCCTTCTTTACCGTGCAAATGGACAGAGGTTCGTAACTCTGATTTAACAGGAGCACCTTTGCGTTTAACGCGCCGTTTGAGAGTATTTTGTGTTCGAAACTTACCTCCTCTCCTTAAGGTCGTTTCAAAACGTTTCATTGAAAAATATTTCAAGCCAAAACTTAATAAATTAATTTTATTTTTAAAATAGTTGTGGGAAGAATCTGTTCTGTCGAAAATGTTTCCGTGAAATTACGCCAAACAAAAGAGGGTAAAACTTTGCAATGAAAAAACATTTCTCTCGGAAACAATTGGTAGAATTAAATATTGCCGCTATTGAGCGCCTTTTAATTATTCGCCAAAAGAAATGTTGAAAAAGCCGGATTAAAGATTTTGCCTTGCGTTAATTTTCAATTATTCCGCCGGCAAGAACAATTCCCGATTCGTCGTACAAAACTACGGATTGCCCCGGCGTAATTGCATTTTTAGGTTGCTCAAATTTAAGGCTGAAATTCTTTCCGGTTGCTTTAGTAATTTTTGCGGGCGAAGCTTTGTCCGAGTAGCGGATTTTTGCCCACACATTTTGCCCTGCTCGTAAGGCATTAGCCGCAACTAAATTCACCTCGCCGGCGGTCAACTCCTGCTTGCCAATTTCTTCTTTGTCCGCTACTTCCACAATATTGTTTTTTCTGTCGATTCTCTTTACGTACAATGGTTTTCCTATTGCAACGCCCAGCCCTTTGCGCTGTCCGATTGTGTAAAAAGGGTAGCCTCTGTGTTTGCCAATTACTTTCCCGTGGTAAATCAAATCTCCCTCGGGAATAGCATTGATTTTTTCGGGCGCTTTTTCCTTGAGGAAACGCGCGTAATCATTGTCCGGCACAAAACAAATTTCCTGACTGTCCGGTTTGTTAGCGGTTTTAAGTTCGTATTTTTCGGCTAGTTTTCGAATTTCAGTTTTAGTAAAATCTCCTAATGGCATTAAGGTTCTGCTAAGGCTTTCCTGTGTTAATCCCCAAAGGGCGTAAGTTTGGTCCTTTCTGTCGTCGGCTGATCTTTGAAGAGCAAACCTGTTGGTCTTTTCGTAGAGAAAAGTTCTTGCGTAATGCCCCGTGGCTACGTAGTAAGCGTCCAGGGAATCGGCTTTTTTTAACAGCTCTTCCCACTTGATTTTTCTGTTGCACAGAACGCAGGGATTGGGAGTTCTCCCGTTCAAATATTCTTCAACAAAATTATTGATCACGGATTTTTCGAACGCGCCGGTAAAATCTACGGTGTAATGCGGAATTCCCAACTTTGCGGCAACGCTTTTTGCGTCGAATATCGCATCCAAGGAGCAGCAGCCGGATTCGTATTTGGGCGCACCGCCTACTTCCATGAAGCCCCATGTTTTCATTGTGATGCCGATTACTTCGTAACCCCTTTCAACTAAAAGCGCCGCGGCTACCGAAGAATCGACCCCGCCGCTCATTGCCACAATAACTCTGTTTTTATTCAATTATGTCCCTTTCAATTTTATTTTGAGCGCTAAATATAATGAAATTAAAAATAATGTTGGTTTGGCAAATTATAAAATTGTTTGGGTTGTGTTGAAAATTTTCGGGAATAAGTTTAACACGTCTATTAGGCGAATGAATTCTTAGCGTACAAAATTGCGACCGTCACAACGTAGTTTTCCGAGTGGCTCATTGAAATTTTTAGTTCCTTGTCCCGACCTAAAAATTTTTTTAGTCCGCCTTTTAAAATTACTTTTGGCAAGCCGCTTTTTTCGTTAAATATTTCAACGTCTTTCCAATGGAACTCTTTGTTCCAGCCCGTGGCTAAAGCTTTCGAGATTGCCTCTTTTGCCGAGAACCGCGCGGCAAGGTGTTGGTATTTCATTTTTTTCGGAAGACAATATTCGAGTTCCGCATCGGTAAAAATTTTATTTAAAAATCTATCGCCGAATTTTTCGACGCTTTGTTTAATCCTTTCAATTTCAACTATGTCTATTCCAATTCCTGCAACCATTTTTCCACCGGTTAATTTTTAGAGATAAGCGGTAAATTAAATCTAAAAAATGTCTACGTTTAACCCACCGTTGTTAAGCTGTTTAATTAATATTTCGGTAAGCTTGTTTAATTTTTTAATCGTTTCGCGCAGTTGCGTCAAATATTTTTTGTCATAAATAATTTTGCCTAAGTTGTTTTTCTTGTTTTTAATTTCACTGGTAAAGGAATTTAGAGAGTCGACTAATTTTTTTGAACTTAAAACAAATTTGTTCCCGTTATTAACGAGGGAATTAATTCCCTTGCCGTTTTGTTTAAGCAAAGAATCGATTGCTAAAACTAAACTATTGCTATTGACAATTAAATTGCTTAGCAAATTTTTATTAGACGCAATGAATTCGTTGGCGCTTTTAGCCGTCGCGTTTACGTTACTCAGGGCATCCATTAGTTTTGTTTTTATTGAATCCCCGCGCATGAGGCCGTTCAAACTGTTTAAGGCTACTCTTAATTGCTTTACAATTGTAGTAATATCGGACTGTAAGGAACTTAACGCCGCTACGGCAGTGGAAATATCGCCTAAAAATTTACCATTGTAAGTTTTGCTTAAATCGAGAGGAATATTCGAACGTCCCGAGTAAATTTCAACTTTTTTTCCGCCCATCAAATCGAGCATCATTATCGAAAATGTCGCGTCGGAGAACAACTTGGCGTCCTTGTCCAATGTAATTACCGTCAGAACGCTGTCCCCGCTTAACGAAACGTCTTTAATAAATCCCTTTTTCACCCCATTAATCATTACCGGGTCTCCCGTTTCCAGTCCGGCAACTCTCCCGAATTTTACTTTAAGAATTTTTTTATCGTTGAAAAGGGAAAGGTTTTTTGTCCACCCTAAAATCCACAGGAATGTAATTAAGCCTACTAAAACAGTTAATCCAACTTTAATTTCAGTTTTTTTGTTTTCCATATTGTTCAATCTTTTTTTCTAAACTACTTAATTTATTTAAGTCGGGAATTTTTTGCTTGATTATTTTATTTAAATCTTTGTAAATTTTTTTTAATGAAAAATAATTCAACTTATTCAAATTTTTGCCGAGGCTAATTTTAATTTTTTTAATTTTGTTTTTTAAGCTGTCGGAAACGCTTCGTTCCATTTTTATTTGAAGGTTGTTAATGATTTTATTGTAAAGAGCGAATTTTATTTTGCTTTCAACGGGAGTAATTATGTCCTTTTGGTGAACGTTAAAGACGTAGTAAAGGGAAGCCGCAAAAATTGCCGCAAAAAAAATCAAATAAAACAGGCAACCCCGTTTCATTGTTCTTCTAACTTTTCAACTAAAACGCGGTTAATCCTTTGGTGCTTAACTTCTTTAACGGTAAATCTAAATCCGTCCTTTTCGAAGCTGTAACCTTCGGTAGGAATTTCGCCGGCGTGACTAAAGATGTAGCCGCCAAGGGTGTCGTAGTCGGCGTTTTCCAAATCGAGGTTAGCTCCAAGCTCATCGTTAAATTCTTCGATATTTACTTTAGCCAGCACGCTGTAGGCGTTTTCGCTAAGCTTGGTAATTTCGTTTTCTTCCTTGTCGTACTCGTCTCGGATTTCCCCGACAATTTTTTCAATAATATCTTCAAGCGAGATCAACCCCGCCGTACCGCCGTATTCGTCCACAACAATTCCAATGTGAATATTTTTCTCCTGGAATTCGTGCATTAACTCGCTGATTAATTTATTCTCGGGAATGAAGAAAACCTCGCGGCCTAATTTTTTTAGGTTCAGGTTGCGGGCTAAATCTTCGTTGTAAATGAAGGGCAGCAAATCCTTGGCGTAAAGTATTCCTATTATCCTGTCGATGTTACCTTCGTAAATTGGTATTCTGCTGTGCCCCGAGTCCGTAACTACTTTAAGCGCCTCGTCGAATTTGTAATCGACGGAGATCGCGGTAATATCTACGCGCGGCGTCATTACTTCCCTTACGGTAATAGCGCTAAAAGAAACTAATCCGTCAATCAAATCGTGTTCCTTTTTTTCAATTGTGCCCGATTCCATTCCCAAATCGGCAAGTTCTTTAAGTTCTGACGAAAGCAGCGCCGAGCGTTCGCGCTCGTATTTGAATTTAGGCACGAAAGATTTAATTAAATCCGTAAGTGTGCGGCTAATTGGGTAAAGGATTACGTTAAGCCAGTAAAGAGGAATAGAGGCGGTTTTGGCAAACGCGTAAGGGCGTTTAACGGCAATGGCTTTTGGCGTTATTTCCCCGAAGAGTAAGATTATTATTGTTAAAATAATTATTTGCAAAAGCAGTAGAAGATTTACCGAGAGATTGTTTGCTTTTGCAATTTGAAGAGCAAGCGTAACTGAAAGAATGGAAGCCGCTACATTAGAGATTGTGTTTCCCATAAGTATTGTAACCAGTAGCCTTTGCGGCTCTTTAAGCAAATCAATAATGTAGCGGTCCGGAATGTTTCTTACTTTTTTAGGGATTAATTTTTTACTTTCCAGCGCAAAAAGACTTACCTCGGAACCCGAAAACAAAAACGAAAAAAATAGTGAAATGATTAGTAAAATTAAGTTAACTAAAGACTCGGTCTCCAAATATTCTTACAATCCCAACTAATTAAACATAACAATTAAAAAGGTAAATCTTCTCCCGCGTCAGCTGTATCGGGCGGAACATTTGAATATTCGGCTTTCGGCTCGGAGGCTTTGAATCCTTCCGACTGGCCTGCTGCATCGAGCGGAATAAGTTTTTCGGCAATTATTTCAGTAATGTAAACTGTTTGCCCTTGTTTGTTTTCGTAGCTTCTTTTGTTTAATCTTCCTTCCACGTAAAATTTTTTGCCTTTTTTTAATTTGTCTCTCATGTAGTCCGAAAGATTAAACGCAACTACGTTGTGCCAGGTAGTGTCGTTTACCCAGTTACCATCTTTCCCTTTGTAACTGTGGGTGGTAGCTAATGAAAATGAAGTTACAGGGACGTCGTTGACGGTCATTCTGTTTTCAGCGTCGCCGCCAAGATTTCCGATTAACATTACTTTGTTTAATGAGAACGCCACTGTTCACCTCGCTTTGTTTTAAAATAAAATTTACTTCTT
>JALWSN010000602.1 GCA_027080245.1 Ignavibacteriales bacterium
CCCGGCAAGCTTTCTGAAAGTTCTTTCCGCGGATTTGAAATTTCCGTTTCGTTCTAACATCTTCCCAATTTCAATTTTAGCTTTGTTAGCGAAGAGCGAATTGGGCAAGGAAGAAATTATTCTGTTGAAATAGTTCTTTGCGTTAGCTTCGTTGTTTGTGTAGCGCAAGTAAAGCATGGCTGAATTATAAAGCGCCTCGGCTCGAACGGAATTGTTTGCAAACAACTTGTTAACCTCTTTGTAAGCTGAAATAATTTTTGCGATTGATTTTTCGGGCAAAGTAATTTTTGGTTTAACCGGCAGCCAATCGTAATTAAGCGAGTCGATTTTTGCAAGAAGCCGTTTTTCCAGCGTTTTGGCGATGCCTAATTTTACTGTGGCAATTAAAGGCGAAGCGGGGTATTTACGCGCGAATAGTTTGAACGCCTTGTAAGCGACTTCAAAACTGTTGTCCCTTAACGCTTCCTGCGCGAAAGAAAATAGTTTGGAGCCGTTGTCGTTTAGCCTTTCGTCTAATTGTTTTACCAACTCAAAGGCTTTGTTAAACTTCTTTTTTTGAACGTAAATGTCGCTGAGTAAAATTAAAAATGTGTTGTTGCCTGTTTTGTTAAAATAGTTAGAGACAACGCCTGTAACATCATCGAAAGCCTTGTGGTAATTAAGGAAAGAAGCAATACGGTTTTCGACTAACGAAAGTTGACGGGGCTGCTTGTTTAACATCCTGCAAAATTCATCCGTAGCCTTTTTGAATTTCATCGTTACGGCGTAAAGATTGCCTAAATCGTAAGTGAATAAAAAACTGTCGCCGGCAATTTCTTGTCCTTTCTCAAGAATTTCAATTGCTTTGTTGAAAGCGCGGTTGTTGATTGCATAATTGGCGATTAGTCTGTAGCCGGTTGGGTTGTTGGAAATTGTAAGAGCGGAATCCCAAACGGCGAAAGCCTTTTGGTAATTGCCCTCCGTGTAATAAGTGGAGCCGAGCATTCCGTAAAAATCAATTGCCTTTGGTTGGGATTTTATTTGTTCTCGTAACAATTCGACGGAAGCGGAATATTTTTTTTGTTTCAAATAAACATTATTTAGCGCGGTTAAAAATTGTCTGTTACGCGGCGATTTGGCAAGCAACTCTTTGTAAATGGATTCGGCTTTTTTCAATCTGCCTATTTTTTCGAAGCTCTGAGCCAATCTGAATTTGCTCGTCAACAACCCGAAGTTGTTCTGAGCTAATAAATTCAGGGGTAAAAGGAGCGCAAGTATTAAAGCGGCTCTTTTCATTTTAAATACCTTTGGTCTATTACATTCCCAATGTTTAAGATTAAATTTTTGTCGAGCGCTTTTTTAACGGCCGCCATTTCTTTAACTCCTTCTTCTCCGTACATTAATTCCAGTAAATTAGTTTTGAACTTCCCAATTCCGTGCTCTGCGGAAACGGTTCCGCCTAATTCAACCGCCATTTTGCAAAGTGTCAAATAGAGTTCTTTTGCCCTTTCGAGTTCTTCCTCGCTCTTGGGCAGCATGTTTAAATGCATGTGCGAATCCCCGAAATGCCCGTAAACAACGTAGTTTAGCCCGCCCTCTTCCGCTAATTTTTTCGAGGCAAAGTAATACTCGCGGAAATGACTGTCCTGCACGGCGGTGTCCGTCCCCACTTTGTTTAATTTGTTGCGAATAATGTATTCGCTGATTTTGCTTGAAATTGCGTGACGGAAATTTTTAATTTTTTCTCTCTCTTTTTTGCTCATTGCAAGCCAGGATTTTTCCGGCGTGTCGCAATGGTTTTCTATTAATCTAAGCCAAGCTTCAAAAATTTGTTCTTGGCTGCCGTTGAAAATATCTTGTTCAACCCAAACTGCGGCTTGCGCGTTTTGCGGAATGCCTGAAAAATCGTTAATTAAAAATTTCAAGGCGTTCCTGTCGAAAAATTCCACGCTTAAAGCATCAATTGGTTTGCTATTGTTATTATAAGGCTTGCGGGATTCTGTGCTCGCATCCTCAATAAAATCAAGGGCTTTAACCTCGTTGTCAAAAAATATCACCGCGGAAAAAAAGCCGATCGGTTTTACGAGCAATTTTAATTTTACTTCAGTGATTATGCCAAGCGTGCCTTCCGAGCCGATGAACAAATCGATTAAATCCATGTTAGGCTTCGAGTAATAACCTGCGGCGTTTTTTACGTCGGGCATTCTGTAAGTTGGCAAATCGAAGGAAAATTCCTTGCCGCTTTCTGCTACTAAATTTGCTTTTAGTCCGTTAGCGAAAACCTCGCCTCGATTTAATTTTAAGAAACTTCCGTCCGGTAAAACAATCTTAAGCGCTTGAATGAAGTTGCGCGTAGGTCCGTACTTAAACGATTTTGCGCCCGAGGAATTCAGGGCGGCGTTGCTGCCTAAAAAGCAATTGGTCTCGGTTGGGTTGGGCGGGTAGTAAAGGTTTTGTTTTTCCAATTCGTTCAGGAATTCGCTAAGAAAAACGCCGGCTTGAACAATGGCGTATTTTTCGCGCTTGTTTATTTCGATTATTTTGTTCAATCTTTCTATGGAGAGAACTGCGCCGCCTTTAGGAACCCTGCCGCCTGCAAGACCCGTGCCCGCGCCCGAGCTAGTTAGTAA
>JALWSN010000603.1:0-859 GCA_027080245.1 Ignavibacteriales bacterium
ACTCAGTGTGCTCAGTGTGCTCAGTGGCTTGGGTTCAACTGTTTTCTATTGTTAGTGATTCTATTTGATAGTTTTCTTTTACTTTTTTAAAATGGATGGTTACTCGGAATTTGTCTTTTTTACTGATGTAATTTCCGATTGCGAAAGATCCTTGCAGTGATTCTTTTCCTTTAAAAACAAAATCAAATTGGTTTCCTGGGTGTTTTGTGAAAAAATCTTTTAGAACTAAATTTCCTTGCGAATGACTGTAAACCCCTTCTTTCCCAAGAATATCAATAAGAATTTTGTCTCCTCCCATCTTTATAAGTTCTGAGGAATTATTCTTTTCAAAAGCTTTTTCTATTGTAGCATATGGGATTCCAGAAGAAACGGAAAGTAAAACAGATGTGAGAATTACGTATAATAGTTGCATTGAGCGTGTTATGAATTTATTGGTAAAAATACAAATATAGTGCCGAATAAGCAAGTTCGACCGCTGTGCTTTTTTTTTAGTTTTGACTATTTAAGTGCTCGACTGCTCGACTATTTGACACACTTCGTTGTTTGATTATTTCGACTTCATCTCGACTACATCTCGGCTTTATCTCGGCTACGCTCGATGAGCATCGATGAGCACTCGATGGGCGACTCTACTACTCTATGCGCAATTACTAAACTAGTATCTAATTAAAGTGTTTTGTAGAGAATAACTAACTTAGCGTTTATGAAGATTAAACTTATTTGTGTTGGAAAAACGACTTCTTCTTACCTCATTGATGGGGAGAATGAGTATTTGAAGCGCTTGAAGCATTTTGCTTCCGTGGAAAAGATTGAAATTCCAGAATTGAAGAATGCAAAAAAAATGAGTGAGAATGAAATA
>JALWSN010000603.1:869-2606 GCA_027080245.1 Ignavibacteriales bacterium
AAGGTGAGTTGAGTCATAAAAAAACAAGTTCTTCTGACAACGTAATATGATTAGACGAAAATGGAACCGAATAGAACTCAATGGGATTTTCTAAGTTTTTGCAAAAGAGAATGAATTCTGGTGCAAAAACAATTGTGTTTGTAATTGGCGGTGCGTATGGTTTTTCGGAAGAAGTTTACTCAAAAGCACAAAGTAAAATTGCACTTTCAAAGATGACGTTTTCTCATCAAATGGTGCGGATGTTTTTCTTGGAACAGGTGTATCGAGGGTTTAGTATTTTAAAAGGAATGCCTTATCATCATGAGTAATTGGTATATTTACGATATTAAAAAGAACTTAGTGTGATATCAAATTTACTTTTTTTAGAAACGGCGCCCGTTGGAGTCTTTGATATTCTATTAGGAATTCTCTTCTTAGCTGTTTTATTGTTTTTTGCCAGTTCAAAAAAAGCAAAAATGATAGCCATTCCAGGTAATGATCATTACAAGTATTACGTCTACAACATTTATTTTAAAGTGTTTTTTGCAATTCTATACGGCGCCATCTACAAATATTATTATCACGGTGGAGATACAATGGCATACTGGAACGGTGCTGCAAATTTGAATAATTTATTTTGGGAGTCGCCGATTGATTATTGGAATGAGATGATGGCTACGCCGGTAGAAGATACAATTCAACTTCATTTTTCTTCCGAAACTGGTTACCCTCCCATATGGATTTACAGAGATCCCAATAGTTTTTTTGTAAGTAAATTAGTTTCGATTATAATGATTGTATTTGGTCAGAGTTATATAATGATAACGCTTGCTCTTGCTTTTTTTCTCTCAAAAGTTTCATGGTCAACATATGAACTTGTAAGATCATATAAGTTAACAAACGACCATTTAGGAGCTATTGCAATCTTATTCATTCCATCTGTTTCTTTTTGGTGTGCAGGTCTATCAAAAGACACCGTTGTATTAATTTCTGTTCTTATTATATTCTATAATGCTTTTAACTTTATGAATAGAAAAGGGAGAAAAACAATTCCTATTCTATTCATTGTACTTTATCTTTTCATTCTCTACAATACACGGTCATTCATGGTTATGACGTTACTTGCACCATTATTCATAGCTTATAGCACAAGAGTTATAAGAAAATATAATGAGAGTGTTGTTTTGAAAAACACTATTCGCCTTTTTATTTTTATAGTTTCAACTTCAAGTTTTCTCCTTTTTTTTCAGTTCAAAGGAGAAGAATTAATACAAACGACTAATTCATACTTAAATGAAGCCGCCGTTTCGCATGATGACTTTGTTAATAATAAAAGTTATGGTAACAAGAGGTATGAACTTGAGGTGAATGACTATTCAGCTCTAAGCATGCTAAAAGCTGCTCCAAAAGCCATTATTATTGCGATATACCGACCTGGTTTATGGGAAGCAAGGAGTCCACTACTTTTAATAAGTGGTATAGAAACTTTTGGATTCCTGCTACTTACCTTACTCTTTATTTTCAAAGGGAACGTACTAAAAAAAATACGCTTTATCCAAACAAATGAACTTTTATTGTTTGGTTTTTTCTTTGTTATTTCAATGGCTTTTTTCACTGGATTTACATCAATATTATTTGGCATATTAGTCCGATTCAAAGCTCCTTTCCTACCTTTCTTAGCCATTCTACTTACTATCGATTATAAAAACAAATCGGTCATAATAATTTCAAAAACACATGAGAAGTAAAGATTTTATT
>JALWSN010000604.1 GCA_027080245.1 Ignavibacteriales bacterium
AGTGGACGTAAATTGCACGAACGTAATGGTTCGCCAGCAGCAGGGAATGTTCATCATGAACACGCCCGTTCGCTTTCCCTACGTGCCGATAATCACACACTTTGCCAAACATCCTATTACCGAAGGGCTTGAACAAGTAATGATGCCGTTCGTAAGCCCCGTTTACGCTTCGCCGAAAGATTCAAGCGTTAAAAGCGTTGTGCTTGCCAGAACGTCGGAAAAATCGGGCGTTCAAACGCCGCCTGTCTATTTCGACGTTACAAGGGAATGGCGCAATACGGATTTTCTGAAACCTTCCATTCCGGTGGCTGTCGCGCTCGAAGGCAAACTGTTGGACGGCGTTCAATCCAAACTGGTTGTTTTTGGCGACGGCGACTTTGCCACTAACGGAAAGGGCTCCGAAGCCAAGCGTTTGGGCGACGACAATGTGAGTTTAATGGCTAACGCGGTAGACTGGCTAAGCGACGATACGGGCTTAATTCAACTTAGAACAAAAGGCGTTACTTCGCGGCCCTTAACGGTTAACATTTCCGAAAGCGCGAAAATTGTTTTGAAATATTTGAACTTCTTATTGCCAATCATTTTAATTGTGCTTTACGGCGTGTTTAGATTTCAACGTAAAAGAAAAATTCGCAAACAAATTCAATCGGTAGATTATGTCTAAGAAGAACTCAAACTCTACTCTGGCTATTGTTTTCGGAGCTTTGCTTGTAATTGTGCTGGTAATTTACCTTACCGGCGTAGGTAAAAACGAGCGCACTTTCAAAAGAAATATTGTTGAAATAGACACTTCCGCAGTTAGCGAAGTTCTGATTTACCCCAAAGCTAAAAAAAACAAAGTTGTGAGATTGTTCAAAAAAGGGAATGGTTGGTTCGTCGACGTGGATAGCGCCAAGGCGGACAATGTTCCAAGCGCTAAAATGAAAAGCCTTTTCGACGAGCTTGTTAATATTAAAGCTGACAGAGTAATTTCCCGCAATCCTAAAAGCTGGGACGAATACGAAGTGGGCAAAAAAGCTGCGAGGATTAAGGTTGTGGAAGACGGAGACACGACTTTAGATTTGTTAATCGGTAAGTTTTCTTTCCGCCAGCCGCGAACAATGTTCACTTACCTTAGGCTTGCCGGCGAAAACGAAATTTACGAAGTGCAAGGTTTTCTGAGCATGACGTTTAATCAAAGCGTTGACAGCTGGCGTGACAAAAGGGTGATTTTCGGCAATTCTGATAAGTGGAACAGGCTTATTTTCGATTACCCGGCGGACAGCTCGTTTCAGTTGATTAAAGTCAACAACAAATGGTCGTTAAATGGCAAAGCAACCGATTCGGTTGAAACGGCAAGGAAATTAAGAACTTTAGCCGACGTTTACGCGACAAGTTTTGCAGACGATGTTTCGCCAGATTCGCTTCCCGCTCCTAAATACAAATTGACAATTCAGGGCGAAAAAGACACGATTGTAGTTAAAGGATTTGAAGTTGGGAAAAGATTTGTTGTTTCTTCCAGCTTTAATCCCGGAACGTTGTTTGACGGCGACAAAGGAAAGTTAAAGGAAAAATTGTTCGTTAGCAGAAGCGCGTTTTTTAAGAAGAAAAAAAGCAAAAAGAAAGGGAAGTAAAAATTTAATTTCGGTTGTAACGCCTAATCCAAATTTTGAATTTCGGGAATTTTAATCGGGGGTTTTCCCCCTTTTTTATTTTTAAAAAGGCGGCAATTAAAAATCAACATCTCAATTGTGTTACTTATTCAATCTAACCATGTACTAATTAGAGTACAATTCTCCGAAACGATTCATTAAAACGTCTTAAAAATCCAAATATTATTCTGGCATAGTTGTTGAATTCTTATTTTTAGAATTTTAGGAGGAAAAAATGAAAAAGGCATTATTTCTTTTGTTAGTAATAATTTGGCTTCCCTCTGGCAGCAGCAACGCCGGTTGGAGAATGCATGGCGGAATAAATTTCAATTATTTTTACGTTTCGCTTTCGCCTTACGGGGAGTGGATTCAACTTGACGGAAATTTAATTGTCTGGCGCCCCGTTGGCGTGGGTTACGATTGGTCTCCTTACGAATACGGCGAATGGGAGTGGACGGATTACGGCTGGTACTGGGAAAGCTTTGAACCTTTCGGCTGGGCTACTTACCATTACGGCCGTTGGATTTACGACGATTACTACGGTTGGATTTGGGTGCCCGATTACCAATGGGCGCCCGCCTGGGTTGAATGGCGTTACAATTCCGATTACATCGGCTGGGCGCCTTTGCCCCCTTACGCGGAGTTTAACGCGCGCGTGGGGATTCATTTTGTAATCAGGTGGCGTTCCAATTACCGCTACTGGCATTTCGTTCCCTACGGTAGATTTGCAGGCTACAACGTTGCCCGGTACGTCGTTCGCGGTAGAAGAAGCAAAATTTTACTCGGCCGCACAAAATACAGAACAAATTACGTTTATCGTAACGGAAGAATAATAAATTACGGCGTTGGTAAGCGATTTGTTGAAAGAAGAATCCGGAAAAGGATCGTCGGGAGGAAATTGAACTTCACAAACGATTTACGCGTAGTGCGCCGCTCGACGAAAACAAGGGGCAGAGTAATTAGGGC
>JALWSN010000605.1 GCA_027080245.1 Ignavibacteriales bacterium
CATTATTATTTTCTAATAATGGGTTCGAATCAGAACACCCAACACCAAAATATGGTTCTGTCGAAGCAGAATCTATAATTGAATATGTTATTACTGGAGTTTTCCCTTCAATAAATAATTCTAATTTAGTATTATCATACATAATACTATTAACAACTTCTAATTCAGTGTTTTCACCATGTGTATGAAAAGTTCCGCCGCCATTTGGTTTTGAGACATTATCTGCCGAAGTCATATTCGCAATTTTAAGAAGTGCGCCATTGTTGTTTGAAAGAATTTCAATAGCACCGCCCATTCCTTCAGTTTTATTTTTAGCTAACAAAATGTTACTAATTGACAGGGAAGAATTATCTACAACCATTGCTCCACCACCTGAGATAGAGTAATTATTCATAAACTGTAACTTATGCAAATAAGGATTTGAGTTTTTTATGTAGAGTGCCCCACCCGCTGTTGTAAGAGCAACGCCATTTTGGACACGCTCTCTGCCGTTTTGTTCAAAGTAACAATCCTCAATATGTGGATTCGAGTTCTCAATATACATTGCGCCGCCATATCTTGCATTGTTTGCATAAAAGAGTGAATGTTTAATCACTACTTTATCTGAATTATAAATTGCAATTGCCCCGCCGCCTTGGTAGGTCATATTCATTTTGTCTGCGTAATCGAATCTGCAATTTTCAATAATTGATGTGCCGACATTAGTATCGTTTAGATTATTAAAAAATATTCCTTTCCAATTGTTACCTTGAAACTTAATATAGTCTCCGTCAAGTTTTGTTTCGGTTTGCCTTTCCTTACCAACAGCTAACAAAACACCTTCCACTTTAATTTGATATTGTCCCGAAAAAAACACTTTATTTACATCTTCTGAAATTATTAGCGTATCGCCTGACGGGATTAGGATATCGCCATCAACAGTAATTGTTTCGCAATCCCAAACGCCTGAAACCTCACCCGTAAAGTGGCAATTTGGAAGTATGGATTCGTCCCACCAATTGCCTTCTCCGCCGTACGCACCAATATCGGAGAGTTTTGTTCCAAGCCCGCCAGATTCACAATTTAAAACAAAATCACTTATGTTCGGGTCGCCCATGTCAATAGCCGGAGAGTTTGCAGCACTTCCACAAGCTGTGCTTTGAAGATGGTAATCTCCATTAGCTGCGTCACGAAAAAGCGGGTCAACATTTTGTTGATTTGTTGTAGCCGTATCGCTCTCGGCATAATTACCTTGAATGATTGAGTAAGTGTAAAGTCCGCCGGCTTGAAAATCCAAATCGCTACCATTGTTAAAAACTATGCAATTATTAAAATGTGTATCAACTTCACCATTAATAATTCCACCCCAGCCGGAGGAGTTAGTATTATCGGCAATAGTGCAGTTTGTAATATTTGCATTATTTCTTGAAAGGAATTGAAGACCGGACAGATTATTTTTAGCAATCACACAATTTTTTATTATGGATGTAAAAGTTGTTCCCCAATTTTGAGAGGACTGAAAACGCAAACCGGTTGCCCCATTACCAATTACTTCACAATTTGTAAAAGTCGAAGGAGATTCAATAAATATCCCACCTTCTTTTGTGTTATCTTTAATTAGTGTATGTTCAATTACAAAAGGAGAATATTTTGCAACAATCCCCACTCCATTATTATTTGTAATTTCGCTGTCTTTTATATGAATTTCAGAGCTTTCGGAATTAATAACGCCCCATTGAATATAAGGAGAACAGTTATCAATATTTGCATTATTGATATTTACCGTTGAGCTATCGGCATATAATCCATACGCATCGTACATATACAAATCATTAATATTAATATTGGAACTTAACAGAGTCATTGTCCCGGCTCGATATGACGTAGTTTTGAGAAACGATATGCCGTTAACATCACCTTTTGAATGAATTGATGTAAAAACTCCTTTGTCAATGTTTTCATCAAGACAATCTGTGAATGTTATATTTGATACATCCACTTGCGATTTGTAAAAAACCAAACCGCCACCGTATCGGTTCATCATTTCATCAAGCCAAGTTGGATAGGCATATTTAATATTACAATAATCCAGTACCGATGGAGTTTGACCGTTTTCGTCAGTCGAGTGAAAAGTAATTCCGTACCAGAAGCCTGCGTAATATGGCCAGCCGCTTATTTCGCCGAGAGAATCGGAAGCAAAAAAGATGCTATCCGTTTCTGTCCCTTTGGCTATTAATGTACCGTAAACATCAAATTTGTATTCGCCGGTAAAATAAACGTATGTGTTTGGTTTTATTTCTAAAGTTTCGTCTAAGGGAATAGTAATATCTCCATCAATAAAAACCGTATCAACATCCCAAATACCCGAAACATTTCCGGAATGGTGCTCCGAAGAAAATGATCTTGAGTTATTAAATCTTGCTAAGTATAGTTCATTTGATTTTATGCTTGAAGTGATAATTTTAAGACTATCAGTCATTGACAATTTATGCCTTTTTGCGTGTCCTATGGGGTACAAATAACTGACAGTAGATTCTGTATCAATAATGGAACTTATAAATGTAATTCCACCCGTTCCAAAATTTAAAGATCGTGAACCATCTGTTTTGAGTTT
>JALWSN010000606.1 GCA_027080245.1 Ignavibacteriales bacterium
GGGAATTGGATTAAATCTTAATTTTGAAATCAGCCCGCAGGGTAAAATCAGGAATGAGGACTTTAACGAGTTTACCGATTACTTAAGCATTATTAGGTATTTTAGGTACGGACACAAAAAAGACCCCGTTTACTTCCGCGTTGGCGCGTTGGATTACGCTACGCTTGGGCACGGCACAATAATGTACATGTACAACAACAGCCCCACGTTCGACGCCCGCAGAATAGGCGCGGAACTCGACCTCGACATGAAAACGTTCGGTTTCGAATTTGTTTACGGGAACTTTCTGCAAGCCGGCGTAATTGGCTTGAGGGGTTACGTCCGCCCGCTTAAATTTAGTCCGGCGGGCAGCATTCCCATTATTGGCGGCTTGGAAGTTGGCGCTACGGCGGTTACGGATTTAAACAAAAATTCCGGCGTCTACGGAGGCGTTTACGACGCCGCCGAGGATAAATTAACCAGCGTTCAAGACGAAGGTAGAATCACCGAAATTGGTTTCGACGTAGGTTTGCCAATTGTGAATACTGGCGTTTTTAATTGGCAGCTTTACTACGATTTCAACAAAATACTAAAATTTGGAACCGGAACTGCGGCCGGAACAATGTTCCGTTTGAACGGATTAGGGCTGGTGGATTTAACCCTGAAGTTTGAAAGACGTTTCAACAAAGACCACTACCTGCCTTCTTATTTTAATTCGCTCTACGAAATTGAAAGATTTAAGTTGGACAAATCAACAGGTTCAATCCGGAGCAAAGTTCAACAATTAAAACAAGTAAACGCTGCGGCGGGCAACGGCTGGTACGGCGAGCTTTTTGTAAGGGTGTTAAACACGTTTAATATTATCGGCAGTTACCAACGGCTCGATTCCAAACCTAAAAGCGGAATACTGCATCTTGCTACCGACGTTTCGCCTAAAGACGCTTCCTTTGTGGCCAGAGCCGGTTATGACAAAATTAACATCTCCAGTGAGAAGGATATTTTTACTTTAGACGACCGTTCTTATTTGTTCGTTGAGTTTGGCTACAAACCAATGCCTTACCTCGTTGTTTCAATGGTTTACAATTGGACTTTCACTCCGGTGCGGGATGCCGACAATCAAATAATAGGCTACGAACCGCAGAAAAAGATTGAACCGCGCGTCTCCTTTGTTTACCCGTTGAGTTTTTAACAAAAAAGCGGCTCAGTTCGAGCCGCTTTCTTTTTACTTCAATAACATCATTTTAATTGATTTAACGTAATTTTTTGCTTTTAACCTGGCAAAATAGATTCCGGAAGAAAAGCCGTTCATTTTAAGACGGAATTTGTATTTGCCTTTTCTCAATTCACGATTTACCGCCGTTAATACTTTCTGACCTAAAATGTTAAACACCTCGAGTTTTGTTCTTGCGTCGAAGGGAAGCTCGAAGATAATGTTCGTCGAGGGATTAAACGGATTGGGGTAATTCTGTAGGAGCGCAAATTTTTCCGGAGCTTTAACCGCAGGCTCTTTCTTTACTCCCGTTAGCGTGAAGTTGTTTAGCGCCACTGTAATTGAGCCAACGCCCTGGTTGGCGGTCGCGACGTCCGGCTTGCCGTCCAGATTAAAATCCGCAACTGTAACGGCTACGGGCAGTGAGTCGACCTTGTAATTAACCATGTCGCCGAAATAAGGATTAAATTCTCCTGCCGACCAACCGTTGTAGAAAACCGAAAAAACGTTTTTTACCGAAGTGTTTGCGGTTACAAGTTCGGGTTTGTTGTCGTTGTCCACGTCGGCTATTTTAATTGCAACCGGACCAAATTCTGCCGGGAATCTAAGGGGAGCGCCAAAGGAAGGAGCGCCGTTTAGGGGAGTTTTGTTCATTAGCAGAACAACGCTGTCTGCGTTTTGCGCGGTGGTTGCCACGTCCGGCGCGCCGTCGCCGTTCAAATCCCCAACGTCCAATCCTGCCGCGCCCGAACCGACGCTAAAATCTATTTTGGGCTCCGCTTTGAACGCAGTGTCGCCCTGGGCGGTATTGTTAATGTAAAAGGAGACGTTCCCGCTTGTGAAGTTTACCGAAACGATATCCGGCTTTTTGTCCCAATTGAAATCTGCGATTTTAACGCCCCACGGTCCTTGCCCGCTCGGCAGCTCGGCAAAGTCAGAAAACTTTGGAATTGTGTCCCCCGCCGCTGTTTTGTTTAACAATACCGCAATTTTGTAATTGTTTGAAACGTCGGGGAATTGATTGCTAACGACCACGTCCGGCTTTCCGTCTCCGTTCAAATCGCCGAAGGCAACGCCGTTAGGTCCGGCTAAGCTTCCCGTGTTAAAATTAAATCTTTTCGAAAATTTTAAAACCGTGTCCCCTGGGTTAGTTTTGTTGAGGAAAATCGAAATACTGTCCCCCCAGTTAGCCGCGGCTAAATCCGGTTTGCCGTCTTTGTTTACGTCGCAAACTCCCACGGCGCTTCCGCTGGAAGTTAATTTCAAATCCAATCTTGTTGAAAAATTTGGAGCGTTAGAACCGGGGACTGTACGGTTCAAAAATACCGAAACCGAGGCGCTGTCCCAATTGCTTGTAACCAAATCGGGCTTTCCGTCGCCGTTGAAATCGGCGTATCCTATTC
>JALWSN010000607.1 GCA_027080245.1 Ignavibacteriales bacterium
TAGCGCCGTATTCGGTAAAAATAACAAAATTGTTACAACCCTTAAACTACTTTACGGACGTCGAAAGAATTTAATTTACAATATTTTTGGAGCGATAATGAAAAAATCAATTTTAATTTTAATAATGTTTGCGGCCTCCTTATTACCGCAAGTATTAAGAGCTCAAACGCAATTAACGGGCGCGGGCGCAACTTTCCCTTACGTAATTTATTCCAAATGGTTTTCGCTTTATCATCAGAAAACGGGAGTTCAAATAAATTACCAATCAATTGGCAGCGGCGCGGGAATACGGCAGGTGATTGAAGGGACTGTGGATTTCGGCGCAAGCGACGGACCGATGAGCGACAAACAATTAAAGCTTGCAAAACAAAGGCAGGGCACGGAAATCCTGCACATCCCTACCGTAATGGGAGCTGTGGTTTTAAGCTACAATTTGCCTTCGTTAAAAGGGAAATTAAAACTTGACGGCGAGACAGTCGGAGATATTTTCCTCGGCAAAATCTTTATGTGGAACGACAAAAGAATCGCCAAATTGAACCCAGGCTTGAACTTGCCCAACCGCCCGATTTTAGTGGCGCACCGCTCGGACGGAAGCGGCACTTCTTTCATCTTTACCAACTACCTTTCCAAAGTAAACAAAGAATGGGCAAGGAAAGTTGGATTTGGCACGGCAGTGAATTGGCCTGTTGGCTTGGGCGGCAAGGGCAACGAAGGCGTAGCCGGGCTTATTAAGCAAACACGCGGCTCGATTGGTTACGTGGAACTTGCTTACGCCGTGCAAAACAACTTGCCCTTTGCAACGCTTAAAAATAAAGACGGTTATTTTGTAGAACCGGATTTTAACACCGTTTCCGCGGCGGCTGCCGGGGCTTCCGAAAACATGCCCACGGATTTAAGAGTTATTTTAACTAACGAGCCGGGGAAAAACGCTTACCCCATTTCGGGCTTTACTTGGTTGTTGATTTACAAGAACATGAAGAACGAAGCCAAAGCAAAGGCGCTCGTCGGCTTCCTACGCTGGGCTCTGGAAAAAGGGGAGAAGTACGCCAAAGATTTGTACTACGCCCCTTTGCCTAAATCCGTAATTAAACTTTGCGAGGAAAAAATTAAAACAATTACGGTAAACGGAAAGCCAATTAAATAACGGGCGTTTAACCGACGATGAAATTAACTTCTGAAATATTCGGCAAACTTATTCCCCCCGCAGCTTCGGGCAATAGGGGGGATTTTGTTTACCGGAAAGTTGCCGAATTCTTTGCGGTCGTTCTGGTTTTGTTAGTCGCGCTGATGGCGTATTTAATGTACGACGGCTCCAAGCTTTCAATTCAAAAGTTCGGGTTTGAGTTTTTATTTTCCACTACGTGGGATCCGGTAAAAGAAATTTTCGGAGCGCTGCCCTCATTGTACGGAACGCTGTTTTCGTCATTACTTGCGTTGTTAATTGCCGTTCCGCTGGGCCTGGGCGTGGCGGTTTTCCTTTCCGAGCTGGCTCCCTCTTGGCTCGAAAAACCACTCTCCTTCCTTACCGAACTGCTTGCCGGAATTCCAAGCGTGGTTTACGGTTTGTGGGGGATTTTTGTTCTGGTTCCGTTTTTAAGGGAAGTTGTGGAACCGTTTTTATTCCGGCGCTTTGGTAGCCTGCCCTTTTTCCGGGGCGCTCCTTACGGATTCGGGATGCTGGCGGGGGCTTTGATTTTGGCGATAATGGTTCTGCCGATTATCTCTTCCATTTCGCGGGATGTAATCAAATCCGTTCCGGAATCCCAGCGCGAAGCCGCCTACGCCCTTGGCGCTACGAAATGGGAAACAATTAAAATAGTTCTTTCCGACGCCCGCACGGGAATTTTAGGCGCGATTTTATTGGGGTTCGGAAGAGCCGTCGGCGAAACAATGGCGGTTACGATGGTAATTGGCAACAGACCTTTAATCTCGGCTTCGCTGTTCGACCCCGCCTACACAATGGCAAGCGCAATCGCAAACGAGTTTACCGAAGCCACATCGGATTTGTACTTGAGCGCTTTAATTGAGCTGGCTTTAATTTTATTCGTCATTACAATTTTAATCAACGTTGCCGCTCGGTTTTTGATGTGGAGAATTGAAAAGAGGTTGGGAAATGCTTCGACGAAATAATCTCTTTTTCTACAGGAGGAAAATTGTTAACGCATTAATGTTAGCGCTAACAGTAGCTGCCACTATTGTTACTTTGATTCCGCTGGCGTTAATATTTTATTACACAATCGCCAAGGGCGCGGCTAACTTGAATTTGAACTTTTTCCTTTCGATGCCCAAACCGGTTGGCGAACAGGGAGGCGGAATGGCGAACGCAATTGTAGGCACTTTTATTTTGATTGGAATAGGCGGAGCGCTGGGTTTGCCAGTTGGAATTTTTACGGGAATTTACCTCGCCGAATTCGGGAAGAACAAATTTGGCAATACGGTCAGATTTTTAACCGACGTTCTTAGCGGAATTCCTTCCATCGTGGTTGGCGTTGTGGCTTTTACTTTGATTGTCGTTCCAATGCATCGTTTTTCCGCTTTCGCCGGGGGCGTGGCTCTGGCTATTTTAATGATTCCAACCGTTACCCGCACAA
>JALWSN010000608.1 GCA_027080245.1 Ignavibacteriales bacterium
ACACTACGGTAAACTTAGTTCCAACGCCTTTTTGGCTTTCAACAAAAACCTCGGCGTTGTTAATTTTACAATATTCTTTCACTAAAGCCAGCCCAAGTCCGTTGCCCTCGAATTTCCTTGTGTAGCCCTGGTATTCCTGACTAAACGGGTCAAATATGTGAGGAAGATATTCTTTCGCAATACCGATTCCCGTGTCTTCCACGCAAACTTTGTTTTTCCCCTCTTCTTTGTAAACGCTTACCTTAACGAAACCTTCTTTTGTGTACTTAATTGCGTTCTCAATCAAATTAGCAAAAATTTGACTTACTGAGTATTCGTCGGCTCTTATTTCACATTCCTCGCAGCGCTTATCCCAAATTAACTCCAATCCCCTTTCTTTAGCTTGGAATTTAAATTCATTAATAAGAGATTCGACAACGTCGCAAAGTTTTATTTCCTTAAAGTTCGGCTCGTATGTTCCCGTTTGAAGTTCGGACATATTCAAAATCAAATCAATTGTTCTTATTATTCTTCTGCTTGCGCTGCCAATTGCGTCGAATCCGTACCTTACCTCATCCGTTAGAAATTGACTAACCTCCGCTCTGATTAGGTCTGTGAAACTTAGAATAATATTCAACGGCGTTCTTATTTCATGGGAAATTTGCGCGAGGAATTCTGACTTAAGTTTGTCAGATCTTTCGGCGGCTTCTTTTGCCTTTCTCAAATTCTCCTCAATTTCTTTTTGACGGGAAATGTCTCGGACAATTGCTCCTAAAAGTTTTTTTTCTTTTGTTTTAATTACAAACGTGTGGAGGCTAATTGTTACTTTCCCGCCTTCTTTTGCAATAGCCCACTCGAAAGTTCTGCTACTTCCGAGCGAAATCATTGTTCGAATGATTTTCCTGTGCGCTTCTTCTATTTCTTTTTTTGTCTTTTTGTAAGCGCCGAGCCGAATGAAATTTAAAGCTGTTATTTCCCAAATTTTCCTTTTAATTACCTCTTCTTTCTTTAACCCCACTATTTCTTCAAGACTCTTATTCCACTCAATTGTATTTCCCTCATAATCCAAAATGGTAATTCCGTCGCTTGAATCCTCAATCAAATGGCGAGCAGTAGATAGTGTTTCCGAAAGTCTTTCAATTATTTTTTTTCTTTGAGTAACGTCCTGTAAAATTCCAAGCGAGCCAATTACTTTTCCGGTTTTTTTGTCCTTAACCGCAACAGAACTATCGTTTAACCATTTAACTTCGCCGTCCGGAAAAACTATTTTATAATCAGCTTTAAATCTCTCTATTTCACCGCTTCTTAATTTTTTAGCGTACTCGGCCGGGGTTAAATCCTTAAACTTTTGATCTAAAATTACAATCTCTTTAATAAGCTTCCTCATTAAATTGAAATCTACTTCCTCGCTTTCCACCCGGAGAAGTTTTTTTACGCCCCTGCCAATAAATTCGTATTTATTATCAGAATAACTGAATTTGTAAGGCACGCCGTTAATATTTTCAATTGCCTTTGAAAAAATGTTGTGAGTTTCCGTTAATTGCTTTTGAGCCTCTATTCTTTCGGTTAAATCCCTAATAAAAGTGTAAATGTAAAAACCGTCTTCCTCTTTAACGGAAAGAGAGGAGACTTCGCCTTTAAAAATAGAGCCGTCTTTTCTTACAAACTTAAACTCTTCAAAAGGAAGAACCGTCTCTTTCTTACTCATCTCGCCAATTCTTTTTGCGCTTATCTCTTTTGAGTCTTCATGAATAAATTCAGCTACGCTTTTTTTGTACATTTCTTCATGGCTGTCGTAACCAAAGATTTTCATCCCGCTTTTGTTAACGTAAACTACCTTTCCCTCCTTGTGAACGGCAATTACTTCCGGAATTAAATCTAAAATTTTCAGCAGTTTATTTTCCGTTTTTCTAATTTCATCTGTTCTTAATTCTACTAATTTTTCTAAGTTTTCATTTAATTCTTTTAGCCGTTTTTCTCTTTTAACTTTTTCAGTTACTTCGGTCAGGTAAACCGTAAGTCCTATTATTTTGCCGTCCGGCAGTTTAATCGGACTGTAATGGTCCTCGTAGTAGGCGCGTTTTTTTTCCTCCTCTCCGTATTCCTCAATAATTGTAAAAGATTCTCCCTTCAGCGCGCGGTCGAAATTTAACTTTGCCTTTTTCCTGTCATCTTCATTTTTAATTAAATCCAGCATGCAAACGCCTTCTTTAACCTCCGCCCCCCAAATTAAGCGCATTTCGTTTTTGTGCCTTTCGTTGAAAGCGATGTACTTGTACTCGGTATCCAGCGCAAATATTACAACGTTCGTTGGGGATTCAATTACGGATTTAAGGATAGCATTTATTTTTAGGATTTCGGAAAAGTTCATCTTTTTTTCATTTAATTAAAAAATTAAAATAATAAAATTTTTGAATTTTAAAAAGCGCTCTACGCGCTTGCCGCAACTGCTTTCAAATATTCTTTCTTTTTAGTTTCGTCAAGGAAGCTTGCCTTAATTGAATTTTCCGCCAACGTAAAAATTTCTTCTTCGGAAAGATTGAGCGCGTTAGCAACGGCGGTGTAATTTTCGTTAACGTAGCCGCCAAAGTAAGCCGGGTCGTC
>JALWSN010000609.1 GCA_027080245.1 Ignavibacteriales bacterium
ATTCTTTGCCGCGCGGTTTTCGGACTTTCCAGTTTTTGTTTTGCGCGGGATTGGCAAAGTGGTCGTAAAGGTGGTCGGGATTAACAACCATCGAGGCAAGCCGTTCTGTGTCGTGACTGTCGAGCAGGTTCATTAAAGCGTAAAATCTTCCGCCGTTGTAATCGTTGTATTGTTTACGGAGCGAATCGACGAACGCCCGGGCGGAAATTTTCGTTTTCTTGTCTGCTACAAACTGCTTAACTGCCCTTGCGAAGCGGTAGTTCATTACGGCGTCGAACTCGTCGCCCATTAGCCAAGGGGCTGCGTTAAACATTTTGTTTTTGCGCCAGTCTTCCCACCAGATTTCTCCAGTAATGTAAGCGTTTGGGTTAATTTGCTTTACCCATTTTCTGAATTTTTTCCAGAAGTTCGGATTAATCATTTCCGCCACGTCAAGCCGCCATCCGTCAATTCCGTCGCTGGGATTGCCGTCGCCGTTTGGGTCCATCCATCTTCGCACAATTTTGTGAATATGTTCAGCTACGGGTTGAACCAAGCCGTTGGAATCTTCTCTGAATTCGGGGAGGGATTTTATTCCGTACCAGCCGGCGTAATCAAACTCGTTTTGCGGCGTGGCGGGGTCGTCGAATTTTTTAATAATGAACCAATTTTTAAATTTAGATTTTTGTTGATTTCGCTCCACGTCTTCGAACGCCCAGAAGGTTCTGCCTACGTGATTAAAAACGCCGTCGATAATTACTTTAATTCCGAGGGCGTGAGCTTTTTTAATCAATTGAAGGAAAAGGCTGTCCGCCGAAGTCCATTGCCACGTTGCCTCTTCGGTTGGGTCTTCTTTTTGCCAGATTAACCTGTCGCCAATAGGGTCGGGCCCGAAGTTGTTGTCCACGTGTCGGTACATCGAAGCGTCGTATTTGTGGAGCGAAGGGGATTCGAAGACGGGGTTTAAATAAATTGCCGTAACGCCTAAATTTTTAAGGTATTTTAGTTTTTTAATAACGCCAAGCAGGTCGCCGCCGTAACGGCGCAAGCCGGCGTTCCAGTAAAAATTGTGTCCGTCGGATTTTTCCCACTTTTGTAATTTGTACCAGTCTGCTGTCCATGGCATTTTACGCCAGCCGGCTGGAACAACGAACGGCCAGCTTCCGCGAATATCAGCGGGCGTGGGGTCGTTGGAAGAATCGCCGTTAAAAAATCGTTCCGGAAATATTTGATACCACACGGCTTGTTTTGCCCATGCGGGAGCAAAGTAAGTTTGTCCTTTCAGGGATTTGGGGAAAACAAAAAGCAGTCCGGTTATGGTCAGTATTAAAAGAATTTTTTTTAATGTGTTCATGTTGGTCTTGTTTGTTGTTAGAACGATTTTTTAATGAAGCAATATAGAAAAGACAAAGTTAAAGACAAAATGTACATTAAATGGGGCGAGCAGAAAGCGCAAAGTCATGCGTCTATGTTTAATCTGTGTGAATCTGTTGTTTGATTTTTTTACCGTTGAACATCGCAGATTATTCTAAAGAACTCTTCTCCCACTCAACCCGCTTTTCTTGCAAAGAGAAGGGAGACTTTTAGATGTGAGCGGCGCTTTTGAAACGCTTCCTCCTCTTTTCAAGAGGAGGTCCGGGGAGGAGTTGTTTGAAAGTCTTAAAGAATAAGTCTTAAGTCGTAAGTAATTGGCGTTCAGTAACTAATTTTGTCTTGGATAAAACCTCCGCAGACTTTGCGCAGCGCCATTTTCTTTTTATTCGAAGAGAACACAACTTCAGCTCCGTAAAATGGAGTTTGGGAAATTATTCCCAACAGGGGAAAAGTTGAAAATTTTAAGATTTACTGTTAAATTGAAAATCAAATTAAGAAAGCGAAAAAATTTAAGGGAATAAAAATTGCGAGCGCTCTGTTGACTTTGAAAACGGGAAGATGGAATAAAAAAACAATAAAAAACTTCGAGGTGTTTTGTAATGAAAGAAAAACTCACATTCAAAAGTCTTGTGAAATATATTCAGAAAATACACGATTACTTTTCGGCTCAAGCAAGAAAAGCAATCAATATTAACTTGACGTTAAGAAATTGGAACATTGGCCTGTATATTTATGAATACGAACAAAAAGGTTCAGACAGAGCCAGTTACGGAGAGCGTCTTCTTGAAAGATTAGCGGAACAACTAAGCAAGTCTAATTTGAAAAGAGTTGACACGCGAGAATTAAGAAGATACCGACAGTTTTATACGACTTATCCTCAGATTTGGGAGGCGCTGACTCCCGAATATAAACAGATGTTGCCAAATTACGAAAACTTAATTTCAATTCGGGATTCTTCGACTCCCGAATTTTCTTTAAATGGTAAGATGCTTTTAGAAAGGCTTTCTTTTACTCATTTTGCGGAGTTAATAAAAATTGAAGATTCAATTAAACGAACCTTCTACGAAGTAGAATGCATTCGCGGTAACTGGTCGGTAAGGGAACTCAAAAGGCAAATTGCCAGTCTTTATTACGAACGGTCGGGACTGTCGAGAAATAAGAAAAAACTTGCCGAACTGGTTCAATCCGGCGCGGAGCAAACCGAGCCGAAATTAGCAATACGCGATCCGTACGTTTTTGAATTTCTTGGATTGAAACCCGCCGAAGTGATGAGTGAATCTGAGTTGGAAAATCAATTGCTGGACAAGCTGCAAGAATTCCTTCTCGAACTGGGGAATGGATTTTGTTTTGAAGCCAAACAAAAGCGCGTTCTAATAGGCGATACGTATGGCTTTATTGACCTTGTTTTTTACCATCGCATTCTAAAGTGCCATGTTTTAATTGAGCTAAAACTGGATGCTTTTTCCCATGAATACATCGGACAGTTGAACACTTACGTTAGTTGGTACGAAAAAAACATGATGTCCGAAGGGGATAATCCGCCCGTGGGGATTTTGCTCTGCACTCAAAAAGATCAAACGCTGGTGGAATACGCCCTTGCGGGGATGGACAACAACCTGTTCGTCTCAAAATACCAGCTTGAGTTGCCCGGCAAGGAAGATATGCAACGATTTCTGGAAGAAAAAATGCGGGAGATTGGTTAGCTCGGTATTAGTCGCAAATTCCCTCGATGAGTGTATTCAAACAGCCCCGTTTATTTGATTAACAGGCAAGCGGCGCTTACGCAGTCAATAGAATTTGTTAAAAGCGTTTAATTCCCAAATATTTATTCTTGACTTTAAGATTTTTTGCAAATATATTTGTAAGCTCTATTAAAAATATTTCTACTTTTGGAGGTTAAAGTAGTGAAACAGGAAAAAATGACGAAGTTTATTAAGTCCAGCGACGTTGAAAAAAAATGGTACGTTGTAGACGCAAAGGATCAGGTTTTGGGACGATTGGCTTCTAAAATTGCCGCAATTTTAAGAGGCAAGCACAAGCCGGTTTTCACGCCAAACATGGATAACGGCGATTACGTAATTGTAATTAATGCGGATAAAGTTCGCCTAACAGGCAAAAGAGAAGAATTAAAAACTTACATTCGCTACACGGGTTACCCTGGCGGGCAAAGAATAACAAGCTTCAAAGAAATGATGGCTAAAAAGCCGGAGTTCGTTATTTACCATGCCGTTAAAGGAATGCTGCCCAAGAACAGACTTGGGAGAAAAATAATTAAAAATCTTAAAATTTACGCCGGGGAAAATCACCCGCATGCTGCTCAAAAACCAGAACCATTAAGTTTATAGCGGAGTTTGAATGACAGATAAAATATTTGTTGGTAGAAGAAAAAACGCCGTGGCGCGCGTGTTTTTAAGAGCGGGCAGCGGCAAAATAACCGTTAACAAAAGAGAATTCGAAAATTATTTTCCAATCAAAGAAAACCGCGACAGCATTGAACTGCCGCTTAAATTAACCGAGACCTTCGGGAAATACGACGTTTTCGCTAACGTTAAAGGCGGCGGCACCACAGGTCAGGCCGAGGCAATCAGATTGGGAATAGCCAGAGCGTTAGTGGACATTAACCCCGATTTTCGCTCTATTTTGAAGCCGGAAGGATTGCTCCGTAGAGATCCCAGAATGGTTGAAAGGAAAAAATACGGGCGTCCGAAAGCGCGTAAAAGATTTCAATTTTCGAAAAGATAATTTTTGTTTTTGGAACTTATTTTTAATTAACAATGTGGTCGCACTGCGACCGCTTTTTTTGTAAACAATCATACTTTCCGATTTGCCCCCTGTGTCCAACCCAGTTGGATTAAAGGCAAAGACGACGAAAGTAGAAGAAAAACAGGAGAAATTACTATGGCAAAGTTGGATTTACTTACCTTAATTTCCGCAGGCGCACATTTCGGTCATTTAACAAGAAGATGGAATCCCAAAATGAAACCTTACATCTTCATGGAGCGCAAGGGGATTCACATCATTGATTTGAAAAAAACGTTAAGAGCGCTTGAAGAAGCGTCGCAGAAGCTTGAAGAATTAGTTGCTCAGGGTAAGACTGTTCTTTTTGTTGGAACCAAAAAACAGGCTAAAAGCATTATTGCGCGGGAAGCCCGCCGTTGCGAAATGTTCTGGGTTAGCGAAAGATGGCTGGGAGGAATGCTTACTAATTTCGCTACCATTCGAAAAAGCGTTAAGAGAATGCAAAATATCGACAAAATGGAAAGCGACGGCACATTCGAAAAAATCACTAAAAAAGAACAATTAAGATTAATTCGCGAACGGGACAAGCTGAGAAAAGTTCTGGAAGGCATCGAGGAAATGAAAAGGTTGCCCGGGGCATTGTTCATAGTGGACGTTAAAAAAGAAGCAATCGCGGTTAAGGAAGCAATCAGATTGAACATCCCGGTTTTTGCAATTGTGGATACTAACTGCGATCCCGATCCAATTGATTATGTGATTCCCGCAAACGACGACGCCGGAAGCGCAATTGAATTGATTACTTCTTACATGGCCGACGCCGTGGTTAACGGTTTGCAGAAGTACAAAGAAATTGAAGCCGAACAGAAAGCCGAGAAAGAAAGAGAAGAAAAGGAAGAGGAAGAGAAAAAGGATGGTAAAAAAGTTAAAAGAGTTCGTCGGATTAAATTCGATGAAAAAGGCGGCAAACAAGTTGAAAAAGAAGAAGTAATCGAAAAAGTTAACGGCGAAGAAGAGGCTGAAGCTCAGACTGAAACGGCAGAAGAGACTTCTGCTAAAGAGGCAGAAGCAAAAGAACCTGAAACTGTAAACACGGAAGAACAAGCCGAGGGGACGAAAACAGAAGAGGTTGAAGCTAAAGAGGAAGCTGCAGAAACTCAGGAAGAAGAAGCTGAAACAGATGAAAAGAAAGAAGAAGAAACGCCTGAAAAGTCTGAAGAAAATGCTGAAGAACAAGACGTTTCTAAGGAAAACGTAGAAGCAGAACCGGAAAAAGAAAGTTCCGAAGAAGAGGCGAAAGGAACGCCTGAGGAACAAAACGAAGAATCCAAAGAAGAGAATGAAAAAGAATAATAAAACGAAGAGGATAGATTATGAACATTAGTGCAAAACAAGTTAAGGAGTTGCGCGACAAAACCGGAGCCGGAATGATGGCTTGTAAAAAAGCCTTGATTGAAGCCGAAGGCGATTTTGAAAAAGCAATTGAAATTCTAAGAAAAAAAGGCGCTTCGGTTGCGGCTAAACGCGCTGAAAAATCGGCTAACGAAGGAATTGTAGTTACCAGAATTTTTGACGAGGGTAAATCCGGAGCAATCGTTGAAGTTAATTGCGAAACCGATTTCGTGGCTAAAAGCGACGACTTTGTGAAATTTGCTAATTTTGTAGCCGACGCTGTTGTTGAAAACAAACCGGCAAACGTGGAAGAATTACTCAATCTCGAAATAAACGGCGCTAAAATTTCCGAAGAGTTGAACAACATAATCGGAAAAATTGGCGAGAAAATCGAAATTTCCCGATTTGCAATTTTGAACGACGAAAACGGAATCGTTGTAGACTACGTTCACCACGGCGCAAAGCTTGGGGTGCTTTTACTTGCCGGCAACGTAACGGCGGAATTACGGAACGACTTGCAACCTTTGTTAAAAGACGTTGCAATGCAGATAGCGGCAATGAAACCGCTGTATGTTAAGCGCGATGAAGTTCCCGAAGAAGTAATCAACAAAGAAAAAGAAATCTACATGGAAGTCGCTCGCAAGGAAGGCAAACCCGAGCAGATTTTGGACAAAATTGCCACGGGCAAATTAAATAAATTTTACGGAGAGAATTGCCTGCTCGAGCAAGTCTTCGTCAAGGACAATTCCAAAACTGTGGGCGACTTGCTGAAGGAATTTAATTCCGCTCACAATTCAGACGTAGAGCTACGGCTCTTTAAACGATTTCACCTAAGCGATGAAAATAAATAATTAAATTAAAATTGAAGGTCTTATTTTTAATAAGACCTTTTTTTATTAAATTGGAGTAGGCTAATGGAAGAAGATTTGAAATTTAAGCGAATATTGTTAAAGCTCAGCGGCGAATCTCTAATGGGCAAAAAGGGCTTCGGGATTGATCCCGAAGTGTTGAAGTTTTTTGCCCGCGAAATTAAAAAGGTTCACGACATTGGCGTTCAAATTGGAATAGTAATCGGAGGCGGCAATATTTACAGGGGGTTGAGCGCGGCAGATCAAGGAATAGACAGGGTAACGGGCGATTACATGGGAATGTTGGCTACGATGATTAACGCGCTTGCTTTGCAGAACGCTTGCGAAAACGCGGGAGTCTTCACAAGATTAATGGCTTCGATTAAAATGGAAGAAATTGCCGAGCCATTCATTCGCCGTAGGGCTTTGAGGCATCTGGAAAAAGGCAGAGTTGTAATTTTTGGCGCCGGAACGGGAAGTCCGTATTTCAGCACAGATACGGCTGCATCCTTGCGAGCCGTTGAAATTAACGCCGACGCTATTCTTAAAGGAACTCGCGTTGAGGGCGTTTACGATTCCGATCCCGAAACAAATCCCGAGGCAAAATTTTTTGAGGAAATCAATTACCTCGACGTTCTGAAAAGAGATTTACGAGTAATGGATTTAACAGCTATTAGTCTTTGTAAGGAAAACGATTTGCCGATAATTGTTTTCAATATGGACAAGGAAGACAATTTGCTTCGGGTGGTTCGCGGCGAGCAAGTTGGAACGTCGGTTGGAAATCTGGAACTTAAAATAAGAACAAGTATTAATAATTAGAGGTCACTTATGAATCCCATTGTTAAAGACGCAAAACATCGCATGGGCAAATCCGTTGAAGCTTACCGTAGCGAAATTGCTAGAATTAGAACGGGTAAAGCTACTACGGCTTTGTTGGACGGCATTAAAGTTAATTATTACGGCGCCCCGACGCCGTTGAATCAGGTGGCTAACTTAAGCGTTTTGGACGCTCACACTCTTTCGATTACTCCGTGGGATAAATCAGTGATTGCCGAAATCGATAAGGCAATTCAAAGCGCGGATTTGGGATTGAACCCGGTTAACGACGGCACGAACATCAAAGTTCCAATTCCTCCCCTTACTGAAGAACGTCGTAAAGAGCTGATTAAATTAGTGAAAAAATACGCTGAAGAGGCTAAAATAGCTGTGCGCAACGTACGTAGGGATGCTAACGAGCATTTGAAAAAATCCGAAAAGAACAAGGAAATTTCCGAAGACGAATTAAAAGATTTGCTCGACGAAGTGCAAAAAATTACCGACGACCGCGTCAAGGAAATTGACGAAATTACAAAACGTAAAGAAGAAGAAATAATGGAAATCTGAGATTTTCCCGTATGTTGAACGCCGTCTTTTTTCGACGGCTTTTTTTATTAGTTAACTAAAATAACTTATTTAGTAGTAGAGGAACAAAAAAATGAGCGTTTCAAGAGAAGAAGCCTTAGAATATCACAGTAAAGGAAGGCACGGTAAGATTGAAGTAAAGGCTACAAAGCCTTGTTTTACGGCTCGGGAACTTTCCATGGCTTACACGCCGGGCGTGGCGGAGCCTTGCAGGGAAATCCACAAAAATCCCGACGACGTCTACAAGTACACTGCAAAAGGAAACTTGGTGGCGGTAGTCTCCAACGGCACGGCTGTTTTAGGACTTGGAAACATTGGACCCCTTGCGGGAAAACCCGTAATGGAAGGAAAGGGAGTGTTATTTAAAAGATTTGCCGATATTGATGTTTTCGACATTGAACTGAACACCGAAGACCCGGACGAAATTGTTCGCGCCGTGCAGCTTTTGGAGCCAACCTTCGGCGGAATTAACCTTGAAGACATTAAAGCCCCGCAATGTTTTTACATCGAGGAGAAGTTAAAAGAAACGATGAACATCCCCGTTTTTCACGACGACCAGCATGGCACGGCAATTATTTCGTGCGCTGCTTTGTTGAATGCGGCTGAAATTGCGGGCAAAAAGCTTGAGGATATGAGATTGGTTGTTTCCGGAGCAGGCGCCGCGGCGGTTGCCTGCACAAAGCTTTACGTTAAGGCGGGAATTAAAAAAGAAAACGTTGCAATGTTCGATTCCAAAGGGCATATTCACGCTGCCAGAGAAGACTTAAACAAATACAAAAGGGAATTTGCCACCGAGAATAAATACGATTCCATTGCGGATGCATTAAAGGGAGCGGACGTGTTTGTCGGCGTTTCCGTTGGCGGATTGCTTACGCAGGAAATGGTTAAAAGTATGGCGGATAATCCCATTATTTTCGCAATGGCTAATCCAGATCCAGAAATTTCTTACGAGGACGCTACGGCGGCGCGCAGCGACGTAATAATGGCTACGGGCAGAAGCGACTACCCAAATCAGGTGAACAACGTTTTGGGATTCCCCTTTATTTTTAGGGGCGCGCTCGACGTAAGAGCTCGTGCCATTAACGAAGAAATGAAATTAGCCGCGGTTAAAGCTTTAGCGGATCTTGCAAAGGAAAAGGTTCCCGAATCGGTCTTTTCAGCTTACGGCGGTAAAGAATTTTCCTTCGGAAGAGAATACATTATTCCAAAACCGTTCGATCCGCGCGTGCTATGGAAGGTAGCTCCGGCAGTGGCGAAAGCCGCAATCGATTCGGGCGTTGCAGGCAAAGTTATTGAGGATTGGTCGGCTTACGAAGAGGAATTAAAAGAAAGGCTTGGACTTTCCGAGCAAGTAACCCGCGTAATGATTCACAAAGCGAGGAAAGCTCCTAAGAAAGTGGTTTACGCCGAGGGCAAGGAGGAAAAAATAATTCGCGCCGCTCACGCTATTTCGAAAGAACAAATCGGAATTCCGATTTTGCTTGGCGACGAAAAGTCTATTTCAAGTAAAATTGAAGAGCTTGGATTTAATTTGGATGAATTCCAAATAGTAAATCCTTTGACTTTTTCAAAAAGAGAAGAATACGTTCGCCAATTCTTTGAAATGCGTCAGCGTAAAGGCATTACACTCAACGAGGCTAAGCATATCTTACAGGATAATAATTATTTCGGCGCAATGATGGTTAAAAACGGCGAAGCCGACGCGTTGATTAGCGGACTTACGATGCACTATCCGCAAACCATTCGTCCGGCGTTGCAGTGCGTTGGGGTGAAAGAAGACATTAACGTGGTTTCCGGTTTGTACATTGTAATTATTAACCGCAAGGTTTATTTCTTTGCGGACACAACGGTGAACGTTACGCCGGACGCGGAAACTCTTGCGAAAATCGCAATTTCGGCGGCGGACGCAGTTAAGGAATTCGACATCGTTCCGAAAGTAGCAATGCTTTCGTTCAGTAATTTTGGCAGCGCAAGGCATCCCGAAACCGAGAAGGTGCGCAAAGCCGTTGAAATTATTAAGCAAAAGCGACCCGACATCATCGTTGACGGCGAAATGCAAGCGGATACGGCTGTTGTGCCTGAAATTGTTGAGAAAGAATTTCCTTTCAGCGCAATCAAGGGCGATGCAAACGTGCTGATTTTCCCGAATCTTAGCGCGGGTAATATTGCTTACAAATTGTTTGAACGCTTGACGGACGCGACCGTAATAGGTCCAATTTTGCTTGGAATGCGCAAACCTGTTCACGTTCTGCAGCGCGGCGCCACTGTGGACGACATTATTAACATGACGGCGATTGCCGTAGTGGAAGCAAAAAGCAAATAAATTCAATTGTTACACTAAAATTAAAAGCTCCGACGGTTTGCGTCGGAGCTTTTTTCCGTAAAAATTAGAATGATTTATTTACCCTGACTTGACGTAATGCGAAGATTATTCCTCCTTTCACAAAGCAAATTAAAATACTACAG
>JALWSN010000610.1 GCA_027080245.1 Ignavibacteriales bacterium
GATGAGGAAAGAAAATTTACAATTGGCATTCCGGAGGATTTGTTCAAGGAGGGCGTCCAGGAGGAAATTACGCTCGCGCTAAAAAGTTTAATTAAATGGTGCGAAGAACGGGGACACTCGATTAAAAGCCTTATTCTTCCTCACAACAAATATTCAATTGCAGCTTATTACATTCTTACAACGGCGGAAGCCTCGTCCAACCTCGCCCGTTTTGACGGCGCGAGATACGGATTAAGAAGCAAGGATTCGGCGACGCTGGAAGAAATGTACGTAAATTCGCGCGAGGAAGGATTTGGCGCCGAGGTTAAAAGAAGAATAATGCTTGGAACTTACGTCCTTTCCTCCGGCTATTACGACGCTTACTACCGTAAAGCGCAAAAAGTCAGGCGGCTTATTAAAAAAGATTTTGACGAAGCTTTTGCGACGGTAGATTTGATTTTCATGCCAACGACCCCCACCACAGCCTTTAAGTTGGGCGAGAAAATTAACGATCCGCTACAAATGTATTTGAACGATATTTTTACTACGTCGGTAAACCTCGCTGGCATTCCGGCCATTAGCCTTCCCGTCGGTTCAGACGATTCCGGACTGCCGATAGGTTTACAAATTTTGGCTAATCAGTTTGAAGAGGAAAAACTGTTCCAACTTGCTCGCGCAATTGAAAAACATTATTTACAACATGATTGAACTTGAAAATGTTTCCAAATATTTCGGGAAAGTAAGGGCGTTAGAAAATATTTCCGTACGGTTTTCGCCCAATAAAATTTACGGGTTGCTTGGTCCTAACGGCTCGGGAAAATCCACTTTAATAAAAATAATATTAAAAATATTAGAACCTACGGAAGGTAAGTTATTTATTGACAACGAAAGACTGCGGCAAGATTTCCTTAATAAAATAGGGTATTTGCCGGAAGAAAGAGGACTTTACCTGTACAGTTCCGTTTACGATGCGTTGAAGTATTTTGGCAGGCTTAAAAATGTTACCGGAGAAAGATTGTCCTCGGAAATTAACGTTTGGTTGCGCCGGTTTGATTTGTTAGAATGGAAAAAGCTTAAAATAGCTCGGCTTTCTAAAGGCAACCAACAGAAAGTTCAATTAATCTCGGCTTTGCTTAACGCCCCCGATTTGCTTATTCTGGACGAACCTTTTACCGGATTTGACATTCAAAATCAAAAGACGTTGAAGGATATTCTTACTTCCTTGATTTCTCCGGAAAGAATAATTATTCTTTCCACCCATTTAATGAGTTTTGTAGAAGACATTTGTACCGACCTTCTCTTTCTCCACAAGGGAAGAGTCATCTACTCGGGAGAGTTAAGCGAGTTAATGAATAGATATTCAAAAAAGAAAAAAGACAGCGAGGAAAAGAAGGGAAAGTTCGGGAGCGCCGAACTTTCTCTCGACGAAATTTTTCTCAACGAGCTAGGTAAAAATTTAAATGGATAAAACTTTTGTAATATCGTTATGGGAAATAACTCAAAGATTGAAACGTAAATCTTTTTGGTTCGCCACCTTTTTTATTCCTCTGTTAGTTTTTACGGTCGGCTCGTTCCCTTTAATGAACGGCAGTTCAAAAAAAAGCCTTAAACGCATTACAGTTGGAGTTCTGGATAATTCAAAATCTCTTTCAAAATTCATTACAATTCTTACAAACGAATTTAACGCTAAAGGAGCTAAAAAAATTTCTTTGATGAACTTTACTTACGTTCCCACCGTTGGAGTTAATCAACTTGATTCCATGTTGTCAAAAAAAGCCTTGGACGCAGCCGTTATTATTGGTGAGAAAAAGGGAAAAATTAAAGTTAAATATGGCAGCGAAAAAGTTTTGCCGCTCTTAAAATCCTTTGAAGATATTGTTAAAAGAGCAATTAGGATAAATATTGTTTTGAATTCGAAAGCTTCCGTAAGCTTAAAATCCAGGCTCATACGCGAGCCGGCGCTCGAGGAGGTTCAAATAACTAACCGCAAAGATGGTCAGGACAAAATACGAAGAAATTTCACTTTTTATTTTACGCTCTCGCTTGTTTTTATTTCAATAGTTCTATTTTCCGGCGGTATGCTGATTCGAGGATTTGCCGATGAAAAATCGAACAGAATTATTGAACTATTGTTAACCAGCGCAAGCGTTAATTCCATTTTACTTGGTAAAACCGTTGGGATGTTTATTCTTAATCTTTTCCAACTTCTAATTTGGGCGGCTATCGGATTATTGTTTTTCGGAAACGGAATATTTGCAGGGCTGCAGGCTTCAAATTGGGCTATTTTAATTTTGCTTTTTTTTCTTGGTTATTTTTCCTTTGCTCTTTTGTTCGTAAGCGTAGGAGTTTTTACAAAGACGGACCAGGACGCTCAGCAATTATTGGCAATTTTTTCATTTGTAATAATACTTCCTTTAATTTCCTCGCTTTCGCTCCTGAGCAATCCTCAGGGAATTTGGCAACAATTTTTACTTTATTTTCCTCTCACTTCCGTGCAAACAATTTTTTTGAAATTAGGCTTAGGTAATTATTTCCCCGCCGATGTTGTGGCGTCTGTTGCAGTGAATGCGCTTTTCATAATTGTT
>JALWSN010000611.1:0-2169 GCA_027080245.1 Ignavibacteriales bacterium
ATTGAACTGATTTTTTCGAACTGATGTGAGCAATGTGAACTGGCAAATTCAAATACTCGGCAATTAAAATGTCCCTCGCCACAATTAAATCCTCCGCTATCGTGGGAACCGGCGGCATGCCCAATTTCGTGGAATTAAGCCCTTCGTTCATTGCTCCGCCCGCCAAGCTGGATTCTTCGCAATGGTCAATTACCGGCAAATCGAACATCGAAGCATATTCCAGAACTTTTCTGAAAATAAAAGCCGTTTTAATTGCAACGCCGTCGTCGGACAATGCCACCGCTCCGGCTTCCTTCAACTCTGCAATCGGCGAGAGGGACTCGCCTTTGCGGCCGACCGTAGCCGCCCCAATTGGGAAAACATCAACAAGATGATTCTTTGATTTTTCTTTAATAAACTCAACTATTTGCGCCGAATCCATCGCCGGCGACGTGTTCGGCATGCAAGCCACGGCGGTAAAGCCTCCGTTTGCCGCGGCGTTCGAACCAGACTGAATCGTCTCCTCGTCCTCGCGTCCGGGCTCGCGCAAATGCACGTGCATGTCAAAAAACCCAGGCGCAGCATATTTCCCTTCCAGATTAAAAATTCGTGCATTTTTACCGGCTGAAATCCCCTCCCCAATTTCTTTAATTTTTCCGTCAACAATTAAAATATCCGCTACTTCGTCAAGGTTTTCCTCAGGATGTAATACATGTATTTTTTTTAATAAAATTTCCATTTCCACTTTCCTAATTTTGTGTTCCCAATAAATAAAGAATTGCCATTCTTACTGCCACGCCGTTTGTCACTTGATCTAAAATTATTTGGTAAGGACCGTCGGCAACTTCCGAGGAAAGCTCCACCCCTCGGTTAATCGGTCCGGGGTGCAGTATTAAAACATTCGGATTGTTCTTCTCTATTCTTTCGTTGTTTATTCCAAAATATTCTCTGTATTCTCTTAATGCGGGAATTGAGCCGCCCGCTTCCCTTTCCAGTTGAATTCGCAACACATTTAAAACGTCGTTTTCCGCAATTGCTTTGTTGATGTTGTGGTAAACTTTCACTCCGAAATTTTCAATAAAAAGAGGAATCATCGTCTTCGGACCGCAAACGCTGACTTTAGCGCCGAGTTTTGTTAGCGCAAAAATATTCGAAAGCGCTACCCGGCTATGAGCAATATCCCCGACAATACAAACTCTTAGCCCCTCAACTTTTCCAAGCTTTTCCTTAATTGAAAAGATATCGAGCAAGGCTTGAGTTGGGTGTTCGTGCCTGCCGTCGCCTGCGTTAATTACTTTTGCGTCGGTAATTCTGGTTAAATATTGCGGCGCGCCTGGGGATTCGTGGCGAATTACAATCATGTCCACTTTCATTGAACAGATGTTTCGGACGGTATCCTTAAATGTCTCTCCCTTCTGAACGCTGCTTCCTACTTTCGAAAAATTCAGCGTGTCGGCTGAAAGTCTTTTTTCAGCCAGTTCGAAAGAAAGGCGAGTCCTCGTTGAATTTTCAAAAAACAAATTAACTACAGTTATCCCCTTTAGCGTAGGCACTTTTTTGATTGGGCGTTCAAGTATTTCCTTGAAAGTTACAGCCGTGTCAAGGATTAAGTTAATGTCCTCGACCGGCATAGAATAAAGCCCTAACAGATGTTTAGATGAAAGAGGCATTTTAGCTCCTTTAATTTTCAGATGAATCAATCAGGTAAATTGCGTCCTGTTCGTCTATTTCTTTTAACTTTACTTTTACTTCCTCGTTAATGGAAGTCGGAATATTCTTTCCCACAAAGTCCGCCTTAATTGGCAACTCCCTGTGTCCCCTATCAATCAATACGCAAAGTTGAACTGTTTGCGGACGTCCCAAATCCATTATTGCGTCGAGAGCGGCGCGGGCTGTCCGACCTGTGTAAAGCACATCGTCAATTAAAATTACGTCTTTTTCCGTGATGTCAAAAGTGATGTTAGTAACCGAAACCTCCGGCTGTTTAAGCCTCTGGCGGAAATCGTCTCGGTAAAGTGTAACATCCAGAACGCCAAGGGGTACAAGTTTGTTTTCAATTCTTTTAATCTCCTTTTGAATTCTTTCGGCAATGAATTCGCCTCTTGTGCGCATTCCCAACAAAATTAAATTGTCAGTGCCTTTGTTCTTTTCAATTATTTCGTGAGAAAGACGGGTAATAGTTCTGGCTAT
>JALWSN010000611.1:2179-2561 GCA_027080245.1 Ignavibacteriales bacterium
TTCGTCTACTAATTTAGCTTTGATTTTCATAATAAAATACCCCCGCCGCAAAAGCGACGGAGGCTCCTTTAATTTCTTTTGAATTGTCCGAAAACACCTTGCTTACCTCCCGGATAAGTTTAAAGGTTAAAAAAAAGGACGCCAAAAGGCGTCCTTCAAAATGTTTTTACTTAAGAACCTTAAATTCGATTCTCCTGTTTAACGCTCTGCCTTCGGCAGTTTTGTTGCTTGCAATAGGCATTTCTTCGCCAAAGCCTTTCACAGTTAATCTCGAAGGATCAACACCGTGAGCTACCAAATAATCCTTAACGGCTTGAGCTCTTCTGAGCGATAATTTCTTATTGTATCTCTTCGAACCAAGATTATCGGTGTACCCCTGAAT
>JALWSN010000612.1 GCA_027080245.1 Ignavibacteriales bacterium
ATATGAAAATCCGGCTTTGAAAAAAGCCGAAGAGGAGTTCAAAAAACGCCTGCGAGAAATAAGGGGGAAGAGCTGAGGAGTTTTAAGGAACTTTAACTTTTTAATTTTGTAAATGGAATAATTATTTCTATATTTAAAATTTCAATTAGTCAATAAAAAAACAGAGGTAATTGTGCAGGAAGCATTAAAATACGTAGAAGAAAACAAAGAAAAATTCATTGAAGAATTAAAAGAATATTTAAGAATTCCAAGCGTTAGCGCAGCAAGCGAGCACAAAAAAAACATGATTGAGTGCGCGAAATTTGTTCAGCGGAAGTTAAAAGAAGCGGGAGTTAAGAAGACAAAAATTTTTAAAACGGAGAAACACCCACTTGTTTACGGAGAGTGGCTTGGCGCAAAAGGCAAGCCCACGGTTCTGATTTACGGGCATTACGACGTTCAGCCCCCCGAACCCCTTGAATTGTGGACAACTCCGCCATTCGAGCCGGAAATTAGAAACGGGCAAATTTACGCCCGCGGGGCGGACGACAACAAAGGGCAGAATTTCATTCACATTAAAGCCGTGGAAGCTTTCACGAAAACGCTGGGCAAGTTGCCTGTGAACGTTAAGTTCATCCTTGAAGGCGAAGAAGAGGTTGGCAGCGAAAGCATCGCCAAATTTTTGAAAACTAACAAAAGCCTTTTGAAATGCGACGCCGTTTTGATTTCCGACACAAGCTTGTACGACAAGGGGATTCCCACAATTAATTACGGTTTAAGGGGATTGACTTACGCCGAAGTGGAAGTTACCGGACCTAACAGGGATTTGCATTCGGGCAGCTACGGCGGCGCGGTTGCAAATCCGATTAATGTGCTCGCAAAAATGATTGCCAAACTACACGACGAAAACGGAAAGGTTACAATTCCGGGTTTTTACAAAAACGTTAAAAAATTGAGCAAGAAGGAAAAAGAGTTAATACGGAAGTTAAATTTTTCCGACACAAAAATGGCTAGGGATTTGAAGGTGCGCGAGCTTGCGGGCGAAAAAGGTTTTACCACGCTCGAAAGGTTGTGGGCAAGGCCTACCTTGGATTGCAATGGAATTTACGGCGGCTACACAGGCGAAGGCGCCAAAACGGTGCTGCCTTCCAAAGCCACGGCAAAAATAAGCATGAGGCTTGTGCCTAATCAGCATCCGAAAGAAATATTCAGGGCTTTCTCGAAATACATTAAATCCATTGCGCCCAAGAGCGTTAAAGTTAAGGTTACCGAAATGCACGGCGGCTTTCCAATTGCGTTTTCGCTAAACGACAAAGCAATAAAAGCCGGCGCCAAGGCGGTGTCGAAAGCTTTCGGGAAGGAGACTGTTTTCACGCGCGAAGGCGGCTCGATTCCTATTGTTGTGGATTTCGTAAAGGTGCTTAAAGCGCCTGTTGTGCTTATGGGATTTGGTCTGGATTCGGACAATATTCATTCGCCCAACGAACATTTTTCGCTCGACTCGTTTTTCAAAGGCGTTTACAGCTCAATTTATTTCATGGATGAATTTTCCCGGTCAAAATAAATTTCAAACGATTGGGAGGCGCAAAATGAAACGCTTTCAAATATTTGTATTTGCAATTTTAACAGCGGTGGGTTTAACTTATTGCGGAGGCAGATCCGGCAAGGGAACCACGGGCGAAAGTCCAGAGTTTTCTGCTACGAAAGAGAGACAAATTCGTTCGTACAACTTGAAAGTTCAGGAGAAAGAGAAAAAACATCGCACTCCTTGCGACGCTATCGCGCTGAAAAAATACATTCTCGACAATTACAACGAAGGGACTTACCTCGTAGAGTTCGACAAAACATTTACTTACTCGTTGCCGAAGCCCGCAATGCTTGACTACAGGTACAAAGGCAACCATTACGTTTTTGCCGTGATTGCAAAATCGAAGCCGGGAGAGAGGTTCATCGAAACAAAAAATATTGTGGGCTACGAATCGAGTTTTATTAATCTGGACAGCACCAAACTCGGAACGGCGTTTTTTTATTTAACGCTTTTCAAATGCGTAAAGGACAGCTCCTTTCAAAAATTGTGGGAAGCCGAGGTGCCAATTCACGGCGGGTTTAATTCCATGACAATCAAACGCTGGAAAAAGGAAAACATCCGTTACATCGATTTGAATTACGAGGATGGAATAATTTCCGGGCACAGAGATTTCAATTTCTTTTTCATTAATGGAATTGAAAAGAAACCGCATTTAATGGAAACTTACGAAGGAATCGCCTACAAACGAACGCTTGCGGACGTTAACGAGGACAAGTACCCCGACTATTACGAATACCGGTTTGTCGATTCCACAAATTTCGTTCGCTTGATTGATTCCATTCCGTTTTACTGGGACACAACGAAACATCTTTACGTTACAAAAGTTAACAGGCGCTGGTGGCGCAAATATTAAGGGAAAATTCCGGCAACGAAAATGACAAACGCTGAAGAGACTAAGTTTGATTTAAAGGAAACGCTTAAAAATTTTTTTAGCGGAGTTCAGTTCGACGGGCTTGATGTGCCGATTGATTACGGCAACGAACTGAACGAGTAT
>JALWSN010000613.1 GCA_027080245.1 Ignavibacteriales bacterium
ATGTAAGAAATGTCCAAGTAAAATGGGGGGAATCAACAGGCGAGTTCAACAAGTTTGAGGTAAGATATTAATGAATATTTTTAGAACGGGAATTGGTTACGACGTTCACAAATTTGCCGAAAACAGAAAATTAATTTTGGGAGGAATAGAAATCCCTTTTGACAAAGGGCTTTCGGGACACTCCGACGCCGATGCCTTAATGCATTCAATAACCGACGCTTTGCTTGGAGCGCTTGCGTTGGGAAATATTGGAACTTTTTTCCCCGACTCCGACGAACAATTTAAGGACGCTTCAAGCGAAATATTCCTGCGCCACGCCGTTAAGTTAGTTAAGCAAAATGGATTTGAAATTGGAAACATCGACGCTACCGTTGTTTTGGAAAAGCCAAAGCTTAATCCTTTTATTCCTTCGATTAGAAAAAAACTTGCGGAAATAATGAAAACGGAAGTGAGCCGGGTGTCCGTTAAAGCCACGACTTCCGAAGGCATGGGATTTGTTGGAGAAGGCGAAGGCATTAAAGTTATTTCAATTGCTTTATTGTTTAAGGTTCGCGAATAATGCTGCAAGAAATTTTTAATCATTTAAGTCAACTTAACGTAACTTACATTTATTTAACGCTCTTCTTTTTCGCCTTTATTGAAAACGTTTTCCCGCCCTCGCCCAGCGATGTTGTTGTTATTATTGGGGCTTCGCTTATTGCTAAAACAAGCATGGGGTTTGTGCCGGTATTGCTAATTACGAGCGTTGGCAGCGCGATGGGCTTTATTTTAATGTACTACGTCGGATTTTTGTTTAGCGAGAAAATAATCCGCTCGAAAAAATTAAAATTCATTTCGCCCGAGGCATTAATAAAAGCAGACGAATGGTTTTCAAGATACGGTTACTTTCTAATTCTTGCCAACAGGTTTTTGCCAGGCACTCGTTCGGTAATTAGTTTTTTTGCCGGCGTTCACGAACTTAAAGTGACGAAAACCTTTGTCTTCGCTCTCATTTCAGCTTTCCTTTGGAACACGGTAATTATTTTATTGGGAATGGAACTTGGCGAAAACATTAACAAAATTCAATATTATTTGAACGCGTATTCGAATATTATTCTTGCCCTTACTGCAGCGGCTATTTTGTTTGCTTTGATTAGATATTTTATTAAAAAAAGAAAAAAGAGAAATGCTTAAAAAATTTAGTCCGGGTTTTTCGAGAGAAGAAATTTTAAGCGGAGCAGTATCCGGCGTAATGCTTGGATTTGCTTTCCCTCCCTTTCCATTTTCTTATTTCTTGTTTGCCGCCTTGGTTCCGTACTTGTTGATTGTTTACAAAAAGGAAAGTCTTTCGGAGATAAACAAATTCACTTACTTTACTTTTTTTATTTTTTCTTTGATTACGCTTTATTGGGTGAGCAGCTGGATGCCTAACGCCGACCCTTTTTTAATTGCTTCCGGTATTGCGTTAATTTTTTTTAATCCGATTGTTTTTCTGATTCCTTCAACGCTTTTTTATTTTGTAAAAAAGAATTTTGGAACGACGTTATCTCTTTATTTTTATCCCTTCTTTTTTGTATCTTACGAATATCTTTACAGCGTAACGGAATTCAGATTCCCGTGGCTGACGCTGGGCAACGGACTGGCTTACTTTAACAGCTACATTCAAATTGCCGATATTATTGGGGTTTACGGACTATCGCTTTTGGTATTGTTTGTAAATGTTACGCTTGCAAAATTGATTATTGATTACCGAAGCAAATCTAAATTCGGTAAAGTTAAAATTTTTTTTATTGCGTCTTTGATTGTTCTTCCCATTCTTTACGGAACGGTAAAATTAAATTTGCCTTCGGGAAAAGGTAAAACAATTAAAGTTGGTTTAATCCAACCTAATTTCAACCCTTGGAAAAAGTGGGAAGTTGGAAGCGCTGAAAAGCAATTAAATATTTACTTGGAACTTTCAAGACAAGCGTTGAAAAAGGGGGCGGAATTATTAATTTGGCCGGAAACGGCTTTGCCCGTTTACCTTTTAAGCGGTTCGTATCCGGGATTGGTCAATAAAATCAGGGGGTTTGTAGATTCGACTAACGTAAGTTTAATTACCGGAATGCCCCACGTAAAAATATTTAAGAACAAAAAGTCCGCTCCGCAGGACGCTCAAAAATCGAAGTACGGCAATTATTATTACGCTTCCTACAATGCCGTCTTAGCGTTTCAACCGGGAACAGGAAAGGTTCAGGAATACGGCAAAATAAAGCTTGTGCCATTTGGCGAAAAAGTGCCTTACGTTGAATATTTCCCTTTTATTGGCAAAATAATAAAATGGAATGTGGGTATTTCAAGTTGGAGCGTTGGCAGAGACACTACTGTGTTTAAATTAAAAGTAAATGAAAACGGCGGCGCTTTGGAAATTCATACCGCTCCAATTATTTGCATCGAATCTATTTATTCTGATTTCGTCGCGCAATTTGTAAAGCGGGGGGCGGAGTTAATTACGGTTGTTACCAACGATAGCTGGTACGGAAATTCAAGCGGTCCGTATCAGCACGAAGCAATTAGCATTCTGCGAGCGATTGAAAACAGA
>JALWSN010000614.1 GCA_027080245.1 Ignavibacteriales bacterium
TTTAGGATATCAAACAACATCACCTCTTTCTTAATTACCGTTACAACATTCTTTGCATTCTTCTTGATTTCATTGAGCTTGAACATCTTTACTCAAATTTCATTCAATAATAAAAGGGTCTCTGGCGGTAATTACGTCGGAGTAGTTTTGGGCGCTGCCGTTTGGAAGAAAAATCAAGTAAGCCCAATATTCAAAGGACGTTTAGCCACCGCAATTCATCTTTTTAAATTAAAGAAAATTAAATACATTCAGCTTACCGGCGGTAAGTCCCGCGGCGAAATACCCGAAGCTTTAGCCGCTAAAAATTATCTTTTACTAACAGGGATGCCGTTCAGCAATATTTTAATTGAAACAAAAACGCATTCTACGGCAGAGCAAATTAAATTCGTTAAAAATGCTTTACTGAAAAAATTCCCCTTTTCCAAGTTGCTAATTATCTCGGACGCATTTCATCTTGCAAGGGTTTTCCAGATGGCAAATTTTTTCAAAGTTAAACTAAATGGAATTTCATCGGAATATCGATTAAATTGGCAGGAGTTATTTTATTATTCTTTGCGAGATGCCATTGGACTTACAATTTTCTGGCTTTTTTCAATTTAACTCAATCATGGAGGCGCAGAATGGAACTCTTTCCTTTAATGAATAAGAACAACCACGAACAAGTAATGTTTTGCTCCGACGTCGTTTCAGGACTAAAAGCTATCGTCGCAATTCACAACACTACTTTGGGTCCGGCAATTGGCGGAGCAAGAATGTGGCATTACGATTCCGAGCAAGAAGCGCTCGAGGACGCTCTCAGACTTTCCCGTCAAATGACATACAAAGCAGCCGTAACAGGACTAAACCTTGGCGGCGGCAAAGCAGTGATTATTGGCAATCCTAAAACCGACAAAAATGAACTGCTATTCAGAACTTTCGGCAAATTTGTTAATGGATTAAACGGCAGATTTATTGTGGCGGAGGATTTGGGAACAGACGTCAAGGATATGGAATACGTTCGAATGGAAACCAAATACGTCACGGGGCTTTCAAAAGCGCTTGGTGGTTCGGGCGATCCTTCCACCGTTACGGCTTACGGAATTTTCATAGGAATGAAAGCAAGTGCTAACGAACTCTGGGGAAACGATTCCCTAAGGGGTAAAAAAATAGCCGTGCAAGGCGTTGGTGCGGTTGGACGCTACCTTTGCGAACACCTTTTCTCCGAAGGCGCAGAACTCTTTATTAGCGACGTCGACCAGGATAAAATTTCCTCGTTGCTGCACACCGTTAAAGCTCATGTAGTTCAGCCGGACAAAATTTACGACGTCGATTGCGACATCTTTGCTCCTTCTGCACTTGGATTGGTAATTAACGACGAGACAATCCCGAGATTGAAATGTAAAATAATTGCCGGCGGAGCTAACAATCAATTAGCCGACGAACAAAAACACGCCAACGAGTTGCGAAACCGTGGCATCCTTTACGCGCCGGATTACGTAATAAATTCTGGCGGTTTAATTAACGTAGCTAACGAGCTGGAAGGCTACCGGCGCGACAGAGCCATTCAGCAAGCGGAAGGAATTTACGACATCCTTAAAAGAATTTACAAAATTTCCCGCGAAGAAAACATCTCCACGCTCCTTGCGGCTAACAAAATAGCCGAGGAAAGATTGAACAAAATCGGTAAGTTAAAGAATATTTTTTCATCCTAAGATTTGGACTTTAGAAAAAAATGAACGACAAAAAATTCAATAGGCGAATCCTCCGCGAACATTGTTTGCAAGCCCTTTACGCTTACGAGTTGAACCCCGTAGGAATAAACGGTCTGGTTGAACAGTTCCTCGCCGAAGCTCCTTCGAAAGCGGATAAAGCCTTTGGGGAAAAGTTAATTCGCGAAGTGATTCTTCACAGCGACGGACTCGACCGAATGATTAAAGAACGAGTGGAAAACTGGGAAATGGAAAGAATCGCGTTAATCGACAGACTGCTGCTTAGAATGGCTATCGCTGAGCTGCTCTATTTCCCGGATATCCCTCCGAAAGTTTCAATCAACGAAGCTATTGAAATTTCCAAAGAATATTCAACCGTGAAATCCGGTAAATTCATTAACGGAATTCTCGACGCAATTTTGAACCAACTTAAAAACTCTGGCAAATTAAACAAAACCGGTAGAGGCTTAATTGAAGAATCTCTCTCGAAAAAACCGCCGGAGAAATAATTTTCGGATTTTCGTCTGGACGCTTTACGATTTCGCCAACACTTCCTATTCAATAGTTGTTGTAACATTTGTTTTTGCCGTTTACTTTAAAGAAACAATCGCCGGCGGTAAGCCAATCGGGGACTTGTTTTGGAGCCTCGGCATTAGCCTTTCGATGATTATCACAGCGATTATTTCTCCTATTTTAGGAGCAGTGGCGGATTATTCAGCGGGAAAAAAAAGATTCCTCCTTTTTTTCACCCTTTTGTGCATTGTTTCCACTTCCCTGCTATTCTTCACTTCGTCGGGCGCTATTCTTTTAGCTTTGATTTTGTTTATTCTTGCCAACATCGGTTTCGAAGCTTCGCTTGTTTTTTACGATGCCTTTCTGCCCGAAATTACCGTTCCTAAAAATTACGGGAGAGTTAGCGGCTACGGTTTTGCAATGGGGTACCTTGGCTCTTTGGCTTCGTTAGCGTTAATTTACCCCTTTATTCAAAATAATTTGATTAAAGAATCCTTCCCTGTTTCCGCCCTATTCTTTTTGATTTTCGCCCTGCCGATTTTCTTTTTCATTCCGGATACTCGCAGGAAACGCCCGCAGAAAATTTCATTCATTAAAATCGGAGCGCAAAGGGTAACCTTCACAATTAAACATCTTAAAAATTACAAAAACCTTGCGATTTTTCTTCTGAGCTTTTTCTTTTACATCGAAGGAGTAAATACCGTAATTTTCTTTTCGGGCAATTACGCAAAATCGTCGCTCGGATTTTCGATGCAACAACTAATTGTTTTTTTCCTGATTGTGCAAAGCACCGCCATTTTCGGCTCGATTATTTTCGGCGTTCTTTCGGATTCAATCGGACAAAAAAAATCGATTGTTATTTCCCTTTTAATTTGGATTGCCACCTTACTTTTTGCCTACGGGACAAGCGGAGAAGGGTCTTTTCTTGTTCTAAAATTCAGCAAACTTTTTAACGCGCGGGCGTTTAACGTAGAAAAAACAACATTTTACATTGTTGGCTTGCTTGCCGGTAGTGTAATGGGCGCCACACAATCCACAAGTCGTTCCTTAATGTCCAAGTTAACCCCTGAAGAACGTAAAACGGAATTCTTCGGGTTTTACTCGTTTTTCGGTAAATCTTCTGCCGTATTAGGTCCTTTGGTTTTTGGCGGGGTGAGTTATTTGACCGGCAGCCAGAGTTATGCGATTCTTTCAATAATCTTTTTCTTTTTGGTGGGATTGATTTTCCTTAGCTTTGTTAACGAACCTAAAGCGGAAGAGATAAATGAATAAAGGATTACCTGATAATCAGTTTTCTTGCGCAGAATACGGAATTCGCCATGACAAGTTGGATAATTGGGAAATCATTTTTGATTTAATAGATTGCTGATTTCCGATTTTCGATTCTTCTTGAATTCCGGCATGTTATTCATTTACGCCTTTTAATAATTCTTCTCAAATTGTTTCCTCACCCGTTACATGCGGGTTCTGAAACCAATCCGCAATATAAAAATCAACCAAGAACCAAAGAAAAAAATATTGACCCCCTATTCATATCCAATCCGGTCATCCACAATCCAGAAAAGCTTTTAATAGTAGAATCTTCCAAACCCCAAGCGCCAAACGAAGTCAGAAATCACCTAAAATTTAATTCATAATTCAACATTCATAATTCATAATTATTAGTGCATTCGCTGATAATAATGCGCATTCCTTCAATACCAGAATGCTTTAGTCAAACTTTCTCATCAGTAGCGTTTCAATAAAACGGAAATAAAGCCAATCGTTGCTGAAAAATTTTTCATTTTGGAATTGTCCCCGCCGTAAATCGTGGGAATATCGACGTAACCAAACTTAAGCCCTAATTTTGCTGCTTTAATAATCATTTCGCTCTCAGCTTCAAATCCGTTTCTTTGCGGTAGAATCTCCCGTAAACGTTCGGTTTTAAAAGCGCGGTAACCGCATTGGCTATCGGAAATCCTAACGCCCGTTTTGATTGAGATCAATCCTGAAGTTAAAAAATTGCTTACCTTGCGGTGAAGCGGCATTCTTTTTATGTTTCGCATTCTGTTGCCAATTACAACGTCGAACTCTTTAATTTTTTCAATGAATTTCGGCAAGAAGCTGACGTCGTGCTGTAAGTCGGCGTCGATTGTAATCGCAATTTTCGCGTCCTCTTTAAGCGCTTGGCCGAAGCCTGTTTTTAAAGCCGCACCTTTCCCTCTGTTATTTTGATGTTTAACAATTTTAACCTTACGTAAATTTTCAATTTTCAACGAACCGCCGTCGTTCGAACCGTCGTCCACTGCAATTATTAAATCCACAAATTCCGACGCTTTACCGCAAACTTCGGCTATTGTTTCGCTTTCATTAAAAAACGGGACAATTAAAACTATTTTATTTTGCATTCTTGCTGAAGTATTCGAAAATTCCTTTAACCCCTTTGGATTCGGAAACGAGTAAATTCTTCTCCAAGTATTCTTTCAGCGAACTTTTGGAAAGCCCTCGAATTAATTTCCCGTTATCGGCAATTGAAATAGAGCCGGTTTCTTCGGAAACAATTAAACTTACCACGTCGGCTTGCTCGGTAATTCCAAGTCCGGCTCTGTGTCTCATTCCCAGCGGGTAATCGTTGTAAGTATTGGTAGCCGAAAGGGGCAGCGTGCACCTTACTGCTTGAATTTGGTCGCCTTTAATAATCATCGCGCCGTCGTGCAAAGGAGTTCGCGGGAAAAATATTGTTCGAATTAAATTTTTATTAATTTTTGCGTTAATCTCCTCTCCCGTTTCCACCACGCCGCGTAATCCGGCAGAACGAATAATAACAATCAAAGCCCCATGCTGAACTTGCGAAAGTTCAAAAGCCGTTTCCGTAAGAATTTGAGCAATGTCCTTTGTGTCCTGCTTTCGCAACAAACGAGCCAATGGATTCCTCCCCAACAGTACTAAAAGCCTTCTGATTTCAGGCTGAAACAGTACAATAAAGGCTATTACCCAAATGTCGGAAACCAATTTTAGCAGCCATCCTAAAGCTCTGAAATTTGCCGCTTGCGCAAGAAAAGATAGGAGAAGAACAATCACAAGTCCAAGAAAAATTTGTGAGGCTACGGTTCCTTTAATGATTTCGTAAAGCTTGTAAAAAATTAACGTAACTATTACTACATCAATCAAATCGAGAAAAGTAAACGAAAGGAATCCTATTTTAAATAATTCAAACATGTGCTAATTCTACGGGATTGTTAAAATAGTTAATTAACTTTTGTAAAAACAAGGCGTTTTTTACGTTGTGCGTTCTTAGCCAATCCGCACCGTTGAAAGCTGAAACGGTTTCGGCGATAATTGTGGGAATATCCCGCTGGTTCACCTCGAGGTTCAAAACCTTTCCAATAAACGATTTACGGGACAGTCCAATTAAAACAGGAAAGCCCAAACCTGCAAATTCGTCCAGCCGAGAAATCAATTCGTAATTGTCGAACACTCTTTTGCCGAATCCAATTCCCGGATCAACAACAATTTTGTTCACGCCGAATTTTTTAGCCTCTAAAATCCTCTCATGCAGAAAATCGTAAATCTCGCTAACGGCATCTTCGTAAGAGGGTTTTTTTTGCATCGTCTCGGGTGTTCCTTTAATGTGCATTAAAACAATTAAGGCATTAAATCGACTAACGGTTTTAAGCATTTGAGCGTCAAAAGTAGCGCCGCTAATATCGTTTACAATTTTTGCGCCCGCTTCCAGCGCTTCTTTTGCAACGGCGGATTTGTAAGTATCTATTGAAATCAACGCGTTCGGGCGAATCTTCAAAATGCCTTCAATAACCGGCATTACTCTGTTTAGCTCGTCCGTTAATTTCACTTTTTTCGAACCCGGGCGAGTTGATTCCCCGCCAACGTCAATTACATCCGCACCTTCTTCCAACATTTCCACTGCGCGATTTATCGCCGTTTGTTTGTCGAAAAACTTTCCACCGTCGGAAAACGAATCCGGCGTTACGTTAAGTATTCCCATTATTTTAGGACGTTTAGCTTCCTTGTTTTTAATGAATTTTTTTCCGTTGGAATAGTTGGAAATTTTACTTTTAATTTCTCTGAAAATTTCGCCGGCGCTTTGTTCTTGATTTTCGAAAATTTCGTTAAACAAACTAATCGAGCCTAAGGCCAAAACATCGGCAAATTCCTCGTTTTTCAAATTCATGTAACTCATTACGTTCATAGCGAGGAATGAATTTTTGACGTGCTCGGCTTCTTCCTTTTTCAATCCGCGAATCTCAATCCCTTTTAAATCAATAGAGTAGAGCTTTTTGTAAATGGAATATTTCCGGCTCATTCTTTCGAAAACGTAAGGCTTGTCCAACCCTACAATTTGGATTACCATTTTAATCCCTTAAAAAATTTTTTAATTCGGCACAGGCTGCGGTTACGTTGTCCTGCCCAAAAATAGACGAACCAGCCACAAAAATATCGCATCCGGCATTTATCAGATTTTTAATATTTTTTGCACCAATTCCGCCGTCCACTTCAATTAAAAATTCCAAGTTTGAAATTTTTCTCATCTCGTTCAATTTTCTTATTTTATTTAACGAACCCGTAATGAACCGTTGCCCGCCGAAGCCGGGGTTGACGGACATCAGCAAAACGAAGTTCAGGGAAGGTAAAATATTCTCAAGCAAAACAAGAGGCGTAGCGGGATTCAAAGCCGCACCGGCTTTACAACCCAAATCTTTTATTGTGTTAATTACCCTGTCCAAATGAACAACTTCTTCTACGTGAACGCTAACAAAATTTGCCCCCGCTTCAACGAAATCCGCAATGTACTTTTCCGGTTCTTTTATCATCAAATGAACGTCGATGGGTAATTTTGTAACTTGTCTGATTGCTTTTACTACAATCGGTCCGAAAGTAATATTGGGAACGAACTTTCCGTCCATTACGTCGCAATGAATTACGTCCGCTCCGCCCATTTCTACGTAACGAATTTGTTGGGACAAATTCGAAAAATCCGCGGAAAGAATTGAAGGCGCTAACAATCTCGTCATATTAAAATCCCTTTGTTACAACTACGTCCACACTATCTCCAATACCAAGTAATTTATTTTCAGCCGGATATTGATCAATTACTGTATTTGGCAGTAAATTCGGAGAGGATTGGTAAGTGATTTTTCCCAATCGGAGGGAATACCCTCGCAAAATTCTTCTGGCTCGTGGCAAAGATTTGCCCAGAAGATTTGGCACCCTAATCATTCCGAGCTTTGGGCCTACGCTTACACTAATGTTTATGCTGTCCCCTTTAACGAGATTTGTGCCTTCGGGAAATTGTTGCTCTACCACAATATCCTGCGGGAATTCGGAACGCACTTTTTTAATTTTGGCTATGGCAAGGCCAAGCCTTTCGAGCGTAATTTTTGTGTCCCGCAATGTTTTTCCAATTAAATTTGGCATTTTTATTTTAGGCTCGCCGCCGCTAATTAACAAATAAACGCGACGATTAACTTTAACAATGGAATTTGGTTTGGGATTTTGAAATAATACGGCATCCTTCGGGAACTTTAAAGTGTATTTAACGCCTTGAATAATTGGGTTTAATTTTTTTAACTTTAAAATTTTTAGAGCTTCGTTTTTATTTTTCCCAATTAAATTTGGCACCTTTACTTGCGGGGAAGCCACATATCTGGGCATTAAATAATCGTTAACGAAAAAGAAAAGTCCAATAATTACAATTAGAAAAATTGCCGACCAAATAACGAGTTTTTTAAAAAATTTTTTCATGTTCAAACTGAATAATGGTAAATGCAAAAAAGCAATTTTTAAATATAATGAATTAAATTAATTTTAGCATTAGATTGAGCAAGAAATCCGAACCTACGAGGTTAAAAAATTGTTTCATTAATTAGTTTAAAAAAAATTAAAATTTTCAACTATTTTTTGCCTTTTCGAAACTTTAGAATACTTTCTAAATAAAGCCTTTTATCTGAAAGAATTTACAATTCAAATTACCCGAGAGAACCGCTACGCGGTTTACTTTGTATTCTGCGGAGTACGGCGCGAAAAATTCGTCTTATCTAAGATGCAATTCGGGGCTACGCCGCGGCAAGTCCGTCTTCTTCCGCACTTTGCGGGATTCGGCGCAACAGACTGGGTGATTGGAGGAATGCATTGATGGATGATTGGGGATGATTAGATTGAGATTCCTTTCAGGTAATTTCCCAATATTTTAGCTTTTTTAAATAAGCTAATAAGGTTTTGATTTTAGTGTTGAGATTTTTGTGTTATTAGATTCGAATTTTAAAAATTAGGTTAGATTTTTTATTGAATTTTAAAAAACTAAAATATCTTTTCACATTACACTCCCCCCAACCCCAATCATCCATATATGCAATCATCCAATCATCCCCAAATACGGTTAAGGGCAGAATCTCCCGAAACCCCGAACTCAAAACGAAGGCAGCAAGTAAATCCGTTCATCATTAATAATTAATATTCGTGCATTCGTGGCTTCAAAAAGAAGTTGAACTTTAATTAAAAATCACTTATTTTACAAATAGAAATTAATCGTTTCTCAAACCCGAGGGAAGATGAGGCTTAAATTTGAACTTAGAATCGAGGGGGATTCTTTTCTACCGGTAAACTACAACTATTTTCTCTCTTCCGCAATTTACAATTTACTACAATTCGGCAAACCCGAGTTCTCAAAATTTCTTCACGACAAAGGCTTCCGTCTGGAAAACAAAAGCTACAAATTATTCACTTTTGCTTTACAGTTCGAAAAATTTGCGTTACAAGGCGATAAACTCGAACTCCTCTCCCCTAATGCAACGCTGTTTGTTTCAAGTCCGTTAATAGACGATTTCCTAAAATCAATGGTTATCGGCGCGTTCAGGAGAAAATCTTTTACTCTAAAAATTAATGAGCAAGAATTTTTGTTCGACGTAATTCAAATCGAAAAAACGCCCCAGCCCGAGTTTAAAGAGGAAATGAAATTCACAATGCTTACCCCAATGGTTCTCTCCACAAAAGAAAAAGATTCCACAAAGAACAGCCAATATTACATCAGATTTTCCGACGATATTAACTTAATAAATAAAATATTTAACAATAACCTTAAAAACAAATTTAAGCTAATAAAACGCCGGGAATACGACGGCGAGGATTTAATTTTCGAATGGGACAGGAATTACATTAATAGAGCGCTTTCGAAAAACAAAAGAATTACAAAAAAGATTTCAATTTTTAGCGGGAATAATGTAATAGACGTAATAGGCAACCTTGCCCCGTTTAGATTGAGGGGCAATCCCGAACTAATAGAAATAGGCTACGAAGCCGGCTTTGGCGAAAAAAACAGCATGGGCTTCGGGATGGTAAAAGCGGTTGGGTAAAACGGAAATATTTCGGAAATATTTCTTTGGTTGCCTAAATTTTGTAAAAAGTTATTTTTGGGATAAAAAAAATTAAAGGGTAAAATGACTCGGGAAGAAAAAACATTATTATTAGGCGCGCTTTTCCACGACATTGGGAAGTTTGAGCAGAGAGTTTTAAACAAGCATGAAAAGCACAGTAGTCTTGGTGCCGAATTTTTGGTTTCTCTGGAAAATGAATTGCAAAAAATTTTGGAAGACGATTCTGAAGCATTCAAAAAGAGCATTGAAATAATAAAACGTCACCACAATAAAAACGAAACAGACGTTTTAGTAAATTTGGTTAGATATGCTGATCATCTTTCGGCAAGCGAACGCGTAAACTTTGACGAAGAAGATAATTGGAAAGACAAATGGTCTCACAAATTTTTAACTTCCCTGTTCTCTAAAATTTATTTAAATGACGAAAATGTTCCAAAAAGGGGAAAGAGATATTATGCGCATCGTTTGTTAACAGAAAAACATTACAAAATTTTTAAAAGAATTTTCAAAATTACCACAATCAGCAATCTCAAATAGTTTAAAGAGGTTTGCTAAAAAAATACTTAAGATAACAGAAGATAAAAGATTAATGAAAAA
>JALWSN010000615.1 GCA_027080245.1 Ignavibacteriales bacterium
ATTTTAATCTATCTGTCGGTTTGTTAGTAAGAATCACCGTTCCGCCTAACAAACCATTACTTAATTCTATCTAACGTACTAAAAATACCCGCTTTTTTAACGGCTTTTCTCATTTCTTCGCGAATTGTGGTTAACAACCCCGGCTTGCTTTGCTTAATATGTTTAATCGCCTCTTGCATTCAAAAAGTTAGTTAAAACTTTTTCAAGTTAATAATAGAATTTTAAAATGTCAAACTAAAATTTTGTTGCTCCCTACATCCTGTCCAAAATAAATTGAATTACAATTCATTTTATATGGAATTGCTTTCCCGAATATTTTACGGGCAATCATCTATCCCAAGCCCTAAGGGGCTTACGCAATCCAATACTTCTACCAATGTTAATAGGAAAGTTGTAAAAAAATGAATCTTGAATTCATTCATACACATTTGTAGAAAATTAATTGAATCGCCAAGCATTTGGAAAGAAGCGCTTTAACAAATATGTAACCCGCCACAACCCAAACCCTTCTCCTCTCGGAGGGAAGAGCTTACACAATCCAATACTTCTAAAAATGTTAATAGGGAAGGGGTGGAAAAGAATTTCGATTGAAAGGTTTTGGTTTCAAAGCTTTTAACTGATTTGCTCCACTTCCTTCCCAAAAAATTTATTGACACAAATGTTTGCAATATTACCCTATTCCCCGTTTGCAATTTTCAATAAAATTAAACTATCTTTAATATTTAAAAAATTAGAAAGAAATTGAATGCTATTGATTGAAATCTTACCAGATAAATGCGACTTCTGCGGCTGTTGCGTTGGCGTTTGCCCGGAAGACGCAATTGAATTAAAAGAGGCGGAAATTAAAATCATTGAATCCCTTTGCACAAATTGCGCAAAATGCGTTTGGGCCTGCCCCATTGAAGTTCTTCATTTCAACAAAGAAAAATTGAAAGAATTAAAAAATGCTTAACAAATACGACGTAATTGTAGTAGGAGCCGGACCGGCGGGAACGACGGCGGCAAGATTCGCCGCACGCGGAGGCGTGTCGGTTTTAGTTCTTGAAAAAGACCGCGACGTTGGCTACCCCGTTCGATGCGGCGAAGCCGTTAGCGTTGAAGGCGTTTCCGAATTTGTGGAGCTCAACGAAAAATGGATCGCCAGCAAAATAAATAAATTCAGCATGATTGCTCCGGACGGAACGGAAGTGATTTTACCTCTGGACGAAGAAGGCTTGATTTTGGAAAGGCGAATTTTTGATTACGAATTGGCTAAACTTGCGGTTAAGGAAGGCGCGGAAGTTTTAACCAGAGCTTACGTGAACGGACTAATTTTTGAAAACGGAAAAGTTAGCGGAGTTAAGTTCGAGTTCAGGGGCGAGCAAAGGGAAGTTAAAGCCAAAATTGTAATTGGCGCCGACGGCGTTGAGTCCAGAATTGGCAGATGGGCGGGGCTGCAAACGCACATCCCAATTCGCGAAATGGAAAGCGCCTTTCAGGTTACGGCTTCGGGGATTGACAACATCGACCAAAACACTTGCTATTTTTACTTTGGGCGGGAAGTCGCGCCCGAAGGTTACTTTTGGATTTTCCCAAAAGGGAACAACACTGCAAACATTGGTCTTGGCGTTTCCGGCAACCAATGCAAGGAAAAAGCCACAATTAATTACTTAAACAAATTCATGCGGGAAAACTACCCAAACGCTTCAATTCTTACTCAGGTAGCAGGAGGCGTTCCTTGCGCCGTTACCCTTAAAAAAATTAGCGCGCCGGGCTTAATGCTCGCCGGCGACGCCGCCAGGCAGGTTAATCCCCTTTCCGGCGGGGGAATTATTAGCGGAATGATTGGCGGTAAAATCGCTGGCTCAATTGCCAACAAAGCTATTAAGGAAAACAAACTCGATTTAATTTTAACCTACGACGAAGCCTGGGCGGAAAGACTTGGCAAAAGACACGAAATTTTTAACAGGATTAAGGAAGGGATTTACGGATTTACCGATGAGAAGTTCAACTCAATCGCACATTCTTTTTTGAAAACGCCACTGGAGAAAAGAAGTTTTGGAAATTTATTTAAAACGGCTTTGCTTAATAAACCTTCTTTATTGATTGACGTGGCTAAAGTTTTTGTAAGTAAAGTCAATTATTTTTAATTGGTTTTTAACTTTTTTGAACGATGGTTCATTAAATAACATTTTGGAACAGCGGGTTAATTTTACCTTGGCATTAAAGGACTTCCTGAATTTATAATGGTTTCAACCAATAAAATCAGTTGTTCCAAAAGGTTTGCTTTTTACTTTACTTATTGGAAGTAAGAGCGCGTAGAATTTCGATTTACTTTCGTTATTTTAAAAGGGAAAAATTTATTAAAAAACGGTTCGCGAATAATGAAAAACAAATTTTACACCGAATTCGATTTTCAGCGGTTAAAGCCAAGCCCGCGGGAAAACGAATTCAGAACGCCTTTCCAGATTGACCGCGACAGGATTATTCACTCTTCCGAATTCCGTAGATTGCAGGGCAAGACCCAGGTCTTCCTGCCGGGAGAATTCGACTTTTACCGAACCCGATTAACGCATTCCA
>JALWSN010000616.1 GCA_027080245.1 Ignavibacteriales bacterium
GGTAAGCCCGGAAAATCCCTAAATTAGTGAGCCTCCTGCCGTTGATTGGGCTTTGGGTATTGATTTTATTGGCTTTGTTGTACTCTTCAACTTCGGTTAATTTTTTTTCAAGGTAGTCTCTCAGAAGTTGAACGTTTTTCAAACGGTTCAGTAAACTTTCGTCGGCGAACTTAACGCTTGATTGGTCAATAAAAACCGATCGTTTAATTCTTCGCCCGCCTGTTTCCGTCATCCCGCGCCAGTTTTTAAAGGTAGCGTCCAAAAGTTTGTAAGTTGGAATTACGGAAATTGTTTTGTCCCAGTTCTGAACCTTGACAATATTGAGCGAAATGTCAATTACGTCGCCGTCGGTCTTAAATTGCGGGGCTTCAATCCAATCGCCTATTTTAATTAAATCGTAAGTGGAAATTTGAATGCTTGCAACGAAGGAAAGAATGGTGTCCCTAAATACCAAAATAATAACCGCCGTTAATGCGCCCAATCCGCCTAAAATAGCCCAAGGGTCGCGCGAAGTAAGCGCGCCAATTACAAGTATTACGCCCCAGCTGTAAATTACTATTTTTAAGACCTGAACATAGCCCTTTATCGGGCGGTCTTTAAATTTGTGGGAGCGGCTTAAAAGCTCGCCAATTGCGGTAATGAAAGCCCCTACCACAAGGAAAATTACGATGATTATTAGGGCTTGCGCCACGCGGCTTAACTCGCTATCGATTGCGGGAGTAAGGGAAGACATTAAATCTACGACAATCAAAGGGACGAGAAAGCTTAACCTTTTCAATATTTTTTCGTTCAGCAGAACGTCGTCGTAAATGGTTTTGGTCTTGCGGATGATTTTTTCGACTGACTTTGTTAAAATCTTTTTTGTAATTAAATAAGCAAAGTAAGCGGCTATTAGAATCACCGCAAAATTAACGACGTTGAAAAACAAAGGACTTGAGTTTATTGAACGAATTAAATTGTTAAGCTGTTCCTTCATGCGTTAGTTGTCCCTGAATTTTTTGTTAAAAAGTTTGCGTCCTTCAAAGCGAAAAACAAACTTTAAAATTACTTTGTTCCCGCAAGTTTTTTTAAAGCCTTGCCGGTAATTCTAAACAAAGTCCAATCTTCCTGAGGCTCCGCGCCCAGATTTTTGTAAAATTTAATTGCCGGTTCGTTCCAATTTAACACCGACCATTCGAATCTACCGCAATCGTTTTCCAAAGCTATTTGGGCAAGTCTGCGCAGCATTTGAGTTCCGTAGCCCTTGCCGCGTTCTTCCGGCGGAACGTACAAATCTTCCAAATACAAACCGTACTTTGCCAGGAAGGTGGAGTAATTAAAAAAGTAAATTGCGAAGGCGACGGGCTTGCCATCGGCAAAGCCCAGCAAACAATGGGCTTTGGACTCATTGCCCAAAAGCGTTTTCTCAATTTGCTCAACAGTTGCCGTAACCTCGCCGGAAAGTTTTTCGTAATCGGCTAATCCCCTAATAAAATCAAGTATTAACGGCGCGTCGGTTTTTTTAGCTTTGCGAATGCTTAATGTTTTCAAGCTTTCTCCTCGTTCAAATTTTCCCATTCGCTTTTCAAAAGTCCGAAGCGTAAAATATTCCAATATTTGCCGTTGAAATATTTTGCCTCGCGCAACGTTCCTTCTTTTTTGAAGCCGAGCGTTTTCATTAACTTAAGCGAAGGCTTGTTAAATTCAATCACCTCGGCTTCCAGCCTGTGCAGGTTCATTCTGTTGAAGGCAAAATCAATCAGGCTTTTCATTGCCTCTTTTCCCAAGCCTTTGCCCTGCCATTCTTTTTTAATCAAAACGCTGATTTCACATTTCCTGTTGTACCAACGAATCCGGCTCAAATTAATTTCGCCTACAAGCTCGCCGTCTTTCTCGATTCGAAAGAACATCTCCGTAGGCATTTCGCCCGGGTAAGTTCTGACTTCGGACATGTTAACCAAGTCGGGCGAAGAGCTTGTTAATTGCGCAAGCTCTTCGTCTTCGGCGTCGCTTAATTTAATTGCGATGTTTTTTGATTCGATAATCACTTACTCCTCCTTGCAATTTAATGATGTCCGTAATTCAATTCGCCGGCGGTAATTTTTACGGGCAAGTAATTTTCCTTGGGCGGCAAGGGGCACGTGGCGTAAGGGGTAAAAGCGCAAGGGGGATTGTAAGCTTTGTTGAAATCGAGCGTTACGTTGCTGTTGGAATCGGGCTTGTTAACTGTTAAAAATCTGCCCGCGCCGTAAGTTTCTTTGCCGCTTGTTTTGTCTGCAAAAATAATGAAGAATTTTTTGCCGTCGTTAACCGGCAACAGGGAATATTGAAGGCCCTTTATTTTGAAGACAATTTCCCCCGGCGAATAGTCGACCTCATTCGTACCAATAATTGTGGGTATTTCAATTTTTTTAACTTTTTCGAAAGGAATGAATTTGCCGGTGATTTTCCAGTCCTCGTTAATCGGGAAATATTTGATTCCTTTAAATTCAGAGAGTAGTTTGGACTTTAAATCCCTAAGGCGAACGCCGTAACGGTTTTTCCCTCTTTTAATAATGAACCACCTAAGCGTGCGAT
>JALWSN010000617.1 GCA_027080245.1 Ignavibacteriales bacterium
TGAGTGCCTTGCGGCGTGTCCAAAAGCGAAATGCCAAGGTTCTTTAGTCCGTCTCTTATTTTATCCGCAAGTTGAAAGTTCTTCTCCTTTTTTGCCTCGAGCCGTATTTTCACAAGAAGATTAATCAGCTCGTCGGCAAGGCTCTCGTCCTGCTTGGCTGCTTCCAGCTCGGGAACTATTCCCAAAACGTCGCCCGCCGTTTTGTTGAGAAAAGTTTGTGCGTTTTCAATGAATTCGGAGTGAATTGGATTTTCCCCAATTAAAATTTTGTTCGCCTCCCTGATGAAATCGAAAATGACCGCCGCGGCGCGCGGAGTGTTGAAATCGTCGTCCATCGCCTCTTGAAAATCCAAATAGAATTTCCTGAAATCCAAATCTACCGGTTGGGCTTCGGGCGAAGTTTGATTTGATTTTTCTTTTAGAGTAAATAAAAAATTCTTGATTTTTTCAACCGCCTTTGCCGCCGAGCCAAGCAGTTCGCGGCTAAAGCTTAAGGGACTTGCATAATGCGTTTGGCAGAAGAATAATCGAATTGCTTCGGGCGGGAATTCGTTCACAACGTCGCGCGCGGTGAAAAAATTGCCAAGCGATTTGGACATTTTTTCGTTCTGAAAATTCAAGAATCCGAAGTGAATCCAATAACGAGCAAACGGTTTTCCAGTAGCCCCTTCGGATTGCGCAATTTCGTTTTCGTGGTGGGGGAAAATTAAATCGTGCCCGCCGGCGTGAATGTCGAACGTTTCGCCCAGATGCTTCATGCTCATAGCCGAGCATTCGATGTGCCAGCCGGGACGACCATTACCCCACGGACTTGCCCAGTAAGGCTCGCCTTCCTTTGCTTCTTTCCAGAGAGTAAAATCGAGCGGGTTTGTCTTCGCTTCGTTTATTTCTATTCTTGCGCCGGCTTCAAGCTCCTCTATTTTCTTACCGCTTAGCTTACCGTATTCTTTGAACTTAAGCACGTCGTAAAAAACGTTCCCGCCTACGTTGTAGGCAATTTTTTTCTCTTCCAACTTTTTATTCATGTTTTGAATTTCCCCAATGTGTTCGGTGGCTTTCGGGTAAACGTCGGCAGGTTTGATTTTTAATTTATTAGTATCTTCAAAAAACGCCTTGCTAAATCTTTCGGCTATTACTTTTGCCTCCACTTTTTCTTCGTTCGCTTTGCGAATTATTTTGTCGTCCACGTCGGTTAGGTTCATTACAAATTTTACGTCGTAGCCTTTGTAAATAAAATACCGGCGAATTACGTCCGCCATGATGAAAGACCTGGCGTTTCCTATGTGAAAGTAATCGTAAACGGTGGGACCGCAAACGTACATTCGCACTTTATTTTCTTCGAGGGGAATAAATTCTTCTTTTTTCTTCGTCAGCGTGTTGTAAATTTTCATCTTTGCTCCGGGTTTTCTTCCAAGTTCCAGCAGATAAATAAATCAAAAAAAAATGCATTTCCAATTTAATTAAATATTGGTAATTATTGTAATGTTTTGGGGTGAATGGAAAGTAAGGTTGTTAATGAATATATTATTTTTTTATTTACATTTGCCCAAAATAAATTGAATCGCACTGTATTTTGGACAGAAGTAAAATGTTTAATAATTAGCTTTAATTTTTGCTTTAATCTGATTTAAACTGTAATAAAACGCGATAATCTGTGTTAAAAAAAAGTAAACCACAGATTCGCACAGATTAAACACAGATGAATGACCTTTTCGCTCTCTGCGTGGAAAGGGAAGACGGTAGCACGCAACTGTTTCCAAAGCAAAATTAGTTACTGAATGCAGGTTACTTACCACTTAAGACTTATTCCTTAAGACTTTCCGCCAACTCCACCCCATCCAACTTTTTGGATGATTGGATAATTGGACAATCCGTCTTCGTCTGCGCTTCGCTTGACTACGCCGCGACAGGCTGGATGAATGGGGTATTAAGGGGAACGCCGTAAAAAGATATTTTAAGTTTTGATTAGATGTTCCAATAAATTAAACCTTATCTTTGAAATTCAAACCTTAATAACACAAAAATCTCAAAACAAAAATCAAAACCTTATTAGCTTATTTCAAAAAGTTGACACATTAGGAAGTTGCAGGTAAAGAATCCCAATTTGATCATCCCCAATCATCCATGCGTCCATTCATCCATCCTTTTCAACATGGCGCGCTTCGCAAGATAAGCACAATATCCCCAAAATCCATGAAGCCCCCAAAAACTTACCACTTAAGACTCCCACATTTTTTTTCTTAATCAAAAAATCATTTTAAGGGCGCCTTTAAATAAACTTTAGCGAATTGGAATCGGTTACTTTTTTGGAATTTCAAAGTAGAATGCGCTGCCTTTGCCAGGCTGACTTTCCACGCCAACTTTCCCGCCGTGCAGTTCAATTATTTTTTTCACAATCGACAAGCCCAATCCTGTTGAAGATTCGTGATTCGTAGGGCGGGCGGAAAGCTTTGTGAATTTCCCGAAAACTTTTTTCTTGTCTTCGTCGGTTAATCCCGGACCTTCGTCCGTCACAATTATTTTAACGGAATCCGCTCTTTCTTCAAGTTGATTTC
>JALWSN010000618.1 GCA_027080245.1 Ignavibacteriales bacterium
TTGTGGTGTTTTTCTGCCATTTTTTTATCTCCGTTTTTTAATTCATTTTTAATTTAATTAAAACTTAACGCGCGCTTTTCCTTCCTTACACAGCGTTCCGAATCCCTTCTCTCTCAACCTCAACCTTACTCCGTTTCCTTCATATCACTAATAAAAATTTTCAATTATTGAAATCCGTTAGATTCATTTCTTTTATTTTAGATTCAAGTTAGCAAAAATAATAAAAATCAAATGTAAAGCTTTTTACTTAATCAGGAAAAGAACGTTCCTTTTTAGGCCTTTTAATTTAGCCCGTTTAATTGGAGAACTTGAAAATCGTTTCTTAAAAGCGCCGTTAGTCATCGAAAGAACTTCCTTGAATTTCAACTTTTTGTTTGGGGCGTCGTAAAATTCTTCTACGCGAGTAGGCGTGCTAAATTTCTTGTTCCACGGGCAAACTTCCTGACAAATATCGCAGCCGAAAATCCATTCCGAATACTTCCCGTCAAATTCACGTGGAATTTCCCCTTTATTTTCAATAGTTAAATAAGAAATGCATTTGTTTGAGTCAACTATTTTAGGACTTACAATAGCTTGGGTTGGACAAGCGTCGATGCAAGCGGTACAAGCTCCGCAAAAATCCGGCTGAGGAACGTCGTATTGAAAAATAAAATTAGTAATGATGTTAGCCACGAAAAAATAACTTCCAAAATTACGATTAATTAAATTTGAATTTTTCCCAATCCAACCTAATCCGGCTTTAGCGCCCCAGACTTTATCCATTACGGGTCCCGCGTCTACGTAACCGATTCCATTGAATTCGGAATCAATGAATTTCAATCGCTCGATTAACAATTCAATTTTTTCTTTAATAATAAAGTGGTAATCTTTTCCCCAGGCATAACGGGAAATTTTGCCTTCGCCGGAAGAAAGCCTAACTTCTGCGGGATTAAAATAATTCATTCCAAGGGAAATAACGCTTCTGGCATCTTCAAGAATTAAAGCAACATTTTCTTTCTTATCGAGATTTCTTTCCATGTAACTCATGCCCGCATGAAAGCCTTGGTTCAACCACTCGCGTAACCTTTGTATTTCGTTGGTTAAAAGCTCGGCTTTTGCAAAGCCAACCAAATCAAACCCCAGCTCTGTAGCCAGATTGTAAACAACCTCATTTGTTATTTTTGCGGCGGACATCTTTACCAATTAAGCTCTTTTTTTAATACTTTCACATAAACTTCATTGTTTTCAACTTTTACCTCGTAGCTTTCCAGCCCACGCCGGTTGCCTTCCTGACGACCGTCGGACAGATTAAAAGTCCAGCCGTGCAAAGGGCAAACAACTTTCCGGTCTTCAATAAAACCTTCGTAAATTCTAGCCGCTTTTTGATGTGGACAAACATTGCCAAGAGCAAAAATTTTCCCGTCAACCAAGAACACAGCTACCTCTACGTCATCAATTAAAAATCTTTTACCTTCGCCTGCGCGTAAATCGCTAACTTTGCAAACTCTAAAAAATTCACTCAAGCTTACTTCTCTCCAATCAACTTAGTTCATCTAAAAATTTTACTTTATTCGTCGCTTTAAATCCTTTCTCCGTTCTTTCGATTTTGGAAGCAACAAAGTAAGGGTCGTGCCCGTAGTAAAAGAACCATCCTTCCTCCACCGCGCGCGGGAAGAGTTTCTTCTTTTCCTCGAGTGTTTGCAAAGGACGCAAATCGTAAGCCATGATGTAAGGCAAAGGAACGTGCGAAGAGGTAGGAATTAAATCCCCGCAATGCAAAAGCGTCTTGTTACCATCGCTTATTTTAACCAGCTGCTGAGATTTTGTGTGCCCGTTAACCGTAATAAATTCAATAGTTTCGTCGAACAGGGCATCGCCGTCAACAAAATTAACAAGTCCCTCATCCGCAAGTGGTACAAATCGATTTTTAATGTAGCTCCCCCTGTCCCTTTCCGTGGGGTTCAATGCCCAATCGAACTGCTCTTTTTGAATATGATACTTTGCGTTCGGGAAAGCTGGCAGCCATTTTTCCCCTTCTTTCTTAGTTGAACCGCCCGTGTGATCAAAATGTAAGTGAGTTAATATTACATCAGTAACTTCGTCGGTCTTTATTCCGTTAGCAAGTAAGGAATCGGTAAGGGTTGGCGAAGAATTAAGCTTGTAAATCTTAGCGAATTTTTCTTCCCAATCGGACCCCATTCCGGTGTCAATTAGGATTATTTTTTCATCGCTTTTCAACAATAAAGTTCTTGCTCCTAACAAAATTCTGTTCTTTTCGTCGGCAGGGTTCGTTTTTTCCCAGAGAGGTTTTGGAATTATTCCAAACATTGCGCCGCCATCCAGGGCGAATGTTCCCGTATCAAGCGGTATTATTTCGTAATTTCCAATTTTCATTTTGGCTCCTTCAAAAATCAGATATTAAAACTTATTTAAAAATAATGACGCAATTTAAAATAGTTATTTGTGATTGGCAAAATTTTGTCCCGAATAAAACACATCCTCCTAAATAAATTGAATTACAATACATTTGGGAGAGCAAAATAACTCAACGAAAAAATTTTAAAAGATTGT
>JALWSN010000619.1 GCA_027080245.1 Ignavibacteriales bacterium
ACTCAACGTTCGTCGGGGCGGTAAATTGGGGAAAGTTCCTTGCTGTAAGACGTTAGCCCTTGATTGACCTGTCTTAAAATATTCCGGCAAACAATTTACCGCTATTTGAATCCTACCGAAAAATAAGTTACAAAATGGTGCAAATTCACGTCGCCCGTAATTCCCATATTCATTTTTCTTACCGGTATCCACGCTTCTTGAACGCCGGAGCTGTGCCGCAAAAAATAACCCGTTAAATTTCTTCCAAGAACTTTTTTAACCAATCGCTCCGAAAAATTTACCGCGAGAGTAATTGAAAACCTTCCGCACCAAGTAACTTTGTAATTCGTAATATTCTTTTCGTCAATTATTTTCCCGAACAATCGATGAAGTTTCTCGTTCGTAATTTTGCCCGTTAAATAATTTGTTACCAGCAAAGAATCGTACGCCATTGCTTTTTTGTAACCGTCGGGATTGCAACCAAACGGGTGGTAGTTGTAATAACTCCATCCGTAATCGCCGTAATGCATTCCGTCGGAAGAGCACAAAACGGCTAAATCCTTTCCTAATTTCCAATGATTTTCCTCAACCATTTTTGCCACAACCCTCGCCAAATCCTCTCCTAATTTGTTTTCCTTTTCCCATTCGGTAAATGGAACAAGAACCGGGACGATCTCAACTTCCTTATTGAAATATTGCAGAAAAGGAACAAGAGCTTCCAAGGAATGTTCCGTTTCCACAACCGTCCTGTTCACAACGTAATCTCTTTTGGGCAGCCTCGATAAAATTTTTTCTCTTAGCCGGGATATTTTTACTCTGCCGTAAGGTCCGCGCCAATATTTAAAATCTCCGAAAATTAATTTATTGCGAATGCCAAACGCCTCCGACCAATGCGCGTTGCCAATTAAAATCACTCTTTTGGCTTTAATGAATTTTTGAATGTGAACTGCCGTGCGCCCGGCAAGCGTGTAATCGTCGTGCGGACAAATGCCGAAAATAAAGCCTTCGTTATCCGGAAGATTAAATTTTTTCTGATTCTCTTCGATCAAATTTTTTTCCGCTATTAAACTTAACTTTGCTATTGCGTCCATTTGTCTGGTTACATGCGGAAATCCGATTGTATCTACCAATCCGCGTAAGTTGCCTTCTGCCGGAACGGAAACTCTGCTTAAAACTTTTTTCATTGGTATTTGAGCGAATGCAGTAAACGAAAAGACGCTTAATAGCGTAGAGCAGGCAGCGAACAAAATTCCCAACCGTTTCATTTCTGTTTCCTCTTTTTTTCGTTAAACTAACTTAAATATTCTTAAATATTTTTCAAAGAAAAACACTGGGTTCAAGAAAAATTTTTTCATTGTCAAAACCTCTGCCGATTTTGCATTGCGCCGAATTATCCAATCATCCAAAAAATTTGGCCGGGAAGGTGGTGGTAAAAGTCTTAAGGAATAAGTCTTAAGTAACGAGTCTTAAGCAATAAGTTTGCTACAAAGGTTACGTCTTTACGGGACTGAGTCCCAGAGGGACGGTATCTTTGTAGAATTAAAACTAAGAACACGAACTTAGCTCCAGCGGAGCGGAACTAAAAATGGATGAATGCATTGATGGATGGTTGGGGATGATTAGATTGAGATTCCTTTCAGGTAACTTCCTAATGTTTTTACTTTTTGAAATAAGCTAATAAGATTTTGATTTTTGTTTTGAGATTTTTGTGTTATTTAAGTTTGAATTTAAAAATTATGTTTTTTTGAATTTAATAAAATCTTAAAATATCTTTTTCCCTGGCGCTCCCCTAAATTCCCCATTTATGCATTCATCCAAAAATCCAATCATCCATTAAAGTTAGTACGGATGGAGTTTTTAAAAGTCTTAAGGAATAAGTCTTAAGTGGTAAGTAATTGGCGTTTAGTAATTAATTTTGCTCATTCGGAATCCTCTGTAGGCTTTGCATTGCGCCGCTTTCACGCCCATTTAATTTTCTTAAAAAAAATTAATAAAAACTTAAGTTGGATGTAACAAATAAAATCGCTTTTTTAGGAATAATCATTAATGCTAATTATGAAAATATTAGTAATTGAAGACGAACAAAAAGTAGCCCGCGCAATTAAAGAAGGATTGGAAAATGCGGGCTATTCGGCTGACGTGGCGCACACCGGCGAGGAAGGATTTTTCCTTCTTAACTCCTCCCAATACGATTTGTTGCTGTTGGACCTGATGCTGCCGGGGCGGGACGGAATCGAAATTTTAAAAACCGTGAGGGAAAAAGGTTTAAACCTTCCCGTGCTTATTTTAACGGCGCGGGATACCGTGGAGGACAGAGTGCTGGGATTAGACAGCGGCGCGGACGATTACCTCGTAAAGCCTTTTGCTTTTCCCGAACTGCTGGCGCGCATTCGAGCTTTGCTGAGACGCGGTAAGGAAACCAAAATCTACCGCTTGGATTGTGCCGATTTGGAAATGGATTTAATCAAACGCAAAGTTCTGCGCGGCGGAAAGCCCATTGTTCTTACTTTGCGCGAGTTTAGTTTGTTGGAATATTTGCTTAGGCACAAGGATCAAATTGTTTCCCGCG
>JALWSN010000620.1:0-5482 GCA_027080245.1 Ignavibacteriales bacterium
CGGGAGGTTTTCAGCGCTTTCCTTCTTTGGGTTAGTTCCCGCAGCAATTGCGGGCGCAAATTTGCGGAACGTTCTGGAAGGAGCTAAAAGCCAATCTTTGAAATTGCGGAGCAAAGCGTCCGAAAACAACCGAAATACAGGGGTTTTATTAGGCGCGTTTTTGGGAAGCTTTGCAAACAAAGGGCGAAACAAATTAACGCTTTTCGGCAGCGGGACGCTTAGCCCGGTTAACGATTGGACGGAACAGTTAATTGCCGAGAGCGCGGGCAAGAACGGCAAAGGCATTTTGCCCGTAATTGGCGAAACCCCCGATTTTATTGACTTTTACGGGAAGGATAGAACGGCCGTTTTAACAAGATTAAAAGACGAATCTTTTGAAACTAATTTAGTTGAAAAATTAAATTCAAAAAATATTCCTCTTCTGGAAATCGTTCTTGAAAGCAAAGAAGAAATTGGCGCGTTGTTCTTTGCGTGGGAATTAGCCACTGCAATTGCGGGCTGGTTTTTAGGCATTCATCCGTTTAACCAGCCGAATGTGGAATCGACCAAAACGGCGGCTCGCCAAATGGTTGAAGATTTCCTCGCCAAAGGTTACCTTCCCGAACCCGGGCATTGCTTCCGGGACGAAAAAATTCGCGCGGTTTGCCCGGAAACGAAATCATTTAATTCGCTCAGCGAAGTTTTAACCCGATTCCTGCAAGACGCTAAAAATCACTCTTACCTTGCGTTGCATTCTTATTCTTTTTACTCAAACAATTTTGTTGAAAAAATTTCCGCCATTCGATTTTTAATTCAAAGCAAATTCGGTCTGACTACAACATTCGGTTACGGACCCAGATTTTTGCACTCTACCGGTCAGCTTCACAAAGGCGACGACGGGCAGGGGCTTTTCATTCAATTGTTCGAGGAAGCCAACAAAACGGTAAACATTCCCGACGAGCCAATGAGCGCGGAATCAAGTTTAAGTTTCAACACGCTAATTAAAGCGCAATCGCTTGGCGACAGGCAAGCCTTGCTAAACGCAGGCAGAAAAGTTTTAAGATTGGAAACGCGGTCCGAACACTTTAACAACTTGCTTGAACAAATCCAACGGACGTTACAAAAAGACTTTGGCTAAAGCTATATTAATAGCCGGCGCGCCGAAATGCTACCGCGCAACCGTTTAAATCATTTAAAGAAAAATTATTTTAAGACGATGTAATTAAATTCTGAAACAAAAACGGGAACTAACAAATGGATGCTGCTACTTTACACAATTTAATTTCCGAGATCGACAGCTACGTTTGGGGTGCGCCTTTAATTATTTTGCTTGTGGGCACCGGAATATTTTTAACGCTACGCCTTAAAGGTTTGCAGTTTACTCAGCTGCTACATTCCCTTTACCTTGCATTAATTAAAAGAAAAGAAGACACTGACCAGCCCGGAGACATTACCCATTTTCAGGCGTTGATGACGGCACTTTCAGCCACGGTGGGAACGGGCAACATTGCCGGCGTAGCCACGGCAATAGCCGCAGGCGGCCCGGGCGCGCTCTTTTGGATGTGGGTTACGGGCTTAGTTGGAATGGCAACTAAGTATTCCGAAGCTGTGCTTGCAGTTCATTTCAGGGAAAAAGACAAATTCGGCAACATGATGGGCGGCCCGATGTTCTACCTTTCCAAAGGAATGAATTCAAAATTTTTAGGCGGATTGTTCGCAATATTTGCCGCCCTTGCGGCTTTTGGAATCGGGGATACAGTTCAATCCAATTCCGTAGCCGACGCTTTAATGGGCTCTTTCGGCGTGCCGCATTGGGTTACGGCTATTGTTTTAATGGTAGCCACAGGCGCCGTAATTATCGGCGGGATCAAATCAATTGGCAAGGTTACGGGATTTCTCGTTCCGTTAATGATTGTTTTTTACATGGGCGGCGCCCTAATTATTTTGGGAATAAATTACGCCAAAATAATTCCCGCAATCGAGCTAATCTTAAAACAAGCGTTTACTACAACAGCTGCCACGGGCGGATTCCTCGGCTCGACGGTGATGCTCACAATCAGAATGGGCGTGGCGCGAGGCGTCTTTTCCAACGAGTCCGGCTTGGGTAGCTCGCCAATTGCCGCCGCCGCGGCTCAAACCAAAAACCCCGTTACTCAAGCTCTGGTTTCGATGACGCAAACTTTCATCGACACAATTGTAGTTTGCTCGCTAACAGGCTTGGTTATTGTAGTCTCCGACAAATGGTCGAGCGGATTAAACGGCGCCCAGCTTACCTCGGCGGCTTTCACTACGGGAATGGGTTCCTCGCTTGGGGATTACATTGTTTCAATCGGTTTAATGCTTTTCGCTTACTCCACTTTGCTGGGATGGTCTTACTACGGAGAAAAATCGATTGAATATTTAACGGGCGAAAAAAGCATTAAACCTTACCGTTACCTTTTTACTTTGTTCGTTGGCGTTGGCGCGGTTAGTCAGTTAAACCTTGTCTGGAAGATTGCCGACATTTTTAACGGCTTAATGGCTTTCCCGAATCTTATTGGTCTCTTAGCGCTTGCGCCAATTATTGTAAAAGACACAAAAAAATATTTGTTCGAAGGGCGCAAAAAGAAATAATCGAAAGATTTGCAAGTATTATTGGAATGGGGAGGGGTCGCCGCGTAAACGGCGTTCCCCTTTTTCGCTTCAATTCCTTTCCGTCAGTTAAGCAAAGAAAAACTTTTAACTTTCCCTGTGCGCAATGAACGCGTTAGCCTGCGCGCTTGGCATAATAACCATTTCATTAATATTTGCGTGAGGCGGACGCGTTGCGCAAAATAAAACGGCTTCGGCAACGTCTCTGCCGGTTAACGGTTCAAGCCCTTTGTAAACGTCTTTTGCTCGTTTTTCGTCGCCGTCAAACCTAACAATGCTAAACTCCGTTTCAACCATTCCCGGATCGACCGTGCTAACCCTAACGCCCGTTCCCAACAAGTCAATCCTCAAGGAGCGGGTAATGGCTGTTACCGAATGCTTCGTAGCGCAGTAAACCGAACCTCCGCCGTAAGCTTCGTGCCCGGCAATGGAACCGATATTAATTACGTGTCCCCGTTTTCGTTCAACCATTCCGGGCACAACGCTGCGCGTAACGTAGAGCAGTCCTTTTACGTTTGTGTTAATCATCTTTTCCCAATTGTCAATATTGTCCTCATAAAGTTTGTTCAATCCCTTTCCCAATCCGGCGTTGTTAATTAGAATGTCAATTGCTTTCCACTCGCCGGGCAAAGCGTTTATTTTTTCTTCCACTTCCGCCCTGTTACTAACGTCCAGCTTAAAAAAGTAACTTTCCGTTCCGAATTTTTCCTTCAATTCCGCCGTTAACTTTTCAAGTCTTTCAACGCGTCTGGCGCACAAAATTAACTTTGCTCCGGCTTTGGCAAAAACCTCCGCGCAAGCTTTTCCTATTCCGGCGGAAGCTCCGGTAATAAAAACAATTTTGTTTTTCAACTGCTCCATTTTACCTCCTTTGTTTATCTTTCAATCCAGCTTTTTCTATTTGTAACAAAATTCGGCGCTATTACTTCGAAGGGATATTCCTTCGTTTTAACTTGCAATGGTTTTTCGAATTTTCCGCTTTCGAACGCTGTCCAGGATGTGTCGCTTTCAACGTTAACTTCGCCGGCGAAAGTCCAGATTCGTCCGAGCAAATTAAACCCCGCTTCAACATTTTCTCCGAATTTTCTCGCTCGAACCGTCACACAATTTTTTCCCTTTTTCAAGAACTTTGTAGCATCCAAAAATTTTACCCTTTTTTGCTCAACCGTTAAGGAAAGGGTTCTGCGGGCAAAAACGGAATCCACGCGTTTCCCATTTATTTCCAATTCGGCAAACGTGTCTCCCATTAATTGAAATTTTGCAGAATCAATTTCGCCCGTAATTTCGAATTCCTTTTTGAACCAGGCGTCGCCCTTGGAAGCGTAAATCCACCGGCTTTGAATTAAAGGCGAGGGAAGCGTGTCGTGTTCCAAATCTTCCCGGATTTCCTTAAAATAAGAAGTTTGAAATTCGAATTTCCTGTCAATTAAATCTAAGTTCGCCGGCTTGTAATAATCAAGCCAAATTTGCCTAAATTCCTTATTAAGCGCTTTTAACGAATCCAAATTCTCCTTAATTAAAGGCAGCGCAATTTTCTTTTTGTCTCGAATTGTCAAATTAGAATCTTGCAAGGCAAGAGAAGTTTGCATCTTTAGCACATACCATGAATACAAGTTAATCAGGAATTTGTAGATTTTTAAATCCCCTTTGTTTTTAACGGCGGATTTTTCCAATTGTTTTACGCTTTGCTTCATTAAAGGTAATGATGATTTCAAATACGTAAATTTTGCAACCGAACTAACGTTAGGAACCCACCAAGGTGAAGATTTAAATTCTAACAAAGGATGCCGCCATATTTCGTGCCACAAAAATTGGTTCAAGGGATCGCCGAAAATTTTAACCGTTTCCACGCCGGAAAAATCAGATGTTCCCCAATATTGATTTGTAAAAACAGTTTGAAATTCGCCAATATCAGCCTTATTAACGTTCCAGGCGCACTCGGCGGACCAGGCGTAATCGAAGTAGAGCAGTTCCTTGAAAGTTTCCGCTCCATAATCTCCCCAATTAGAACTTACCAACCCAATAGCCGAGTCTCTAACACCAACCTTAGCAAAATATTCGATGTTTGGCAAAGCATTTACATTTGTGGGGTAAGTTGTAAGGAAATTCCAAACAGCAGGTGAAACAATTGTTCGGAAACCTTGCGATTTGAATTTCTCAACCGAAGGATAATAGTAATTCGGGCCGTAATGCCAATCGACGATCACAAAATCGCGAGGAATCATTTCAAGAATTTCAGGATGGCGCAAAATAATGTCCCCGTAAATCATTACTTTTTTGCCGTATTTCTTGCAAATTTTATACACCTTAGTGTAATGCATTGCGTGAGCTTTGGCGATTCCAACGCTGTCCACTAATTTTTTGCTGTAACCTTTGCCCACATCAAAGCTTTCGTCCGCCCCGATGTGAATGTATTCGGAAGGAAATTCTTCCGCCACTTGTTTAATTAAAGAATCCAAAAACGCGTAAGTTTCCTCGCTGGAAATGTTAAGCGAAGCCGAGCCGGGGAATTCGGCGAATTTCAGAAATTCCGGCTGGGAAAGAATATTTTCGAAATGCCCGAGCGTTTCGAAAATGGGAACAACGTCAACAAATTTTGTTTTGGCAAAATCTACAATTTCTCTAACCTCTTCTCTGCTAAGCGCGCCCCGCCCCTTGCCTATTGAGGGGAAAGCGTCGAATTGCAACATATCCTCGATGTACGGCATGTAAACGTTCATTTTGTAATCGGCAATGAAAGAAATTATTTTTTTGAAATTTTTAAGCGTGGAAACCTGTCCCCTTGAAATGTCGTCGGAAATTCCCCTGATTTTAAGAAGCGGGAAATCTTCGATTTTTAAGCCTGGCAAATTCCAGCCGAATTGTTCGATGA
>JALWSN010000620.1:5492-10128 GCA_027080245.1 Ignavibacteriales bacterium
CCTGTAAGTTTTTGCTTTTACAATAATCCTTTCATTACTTATTTCAAGCGCGTAAGCTTCGTTTGATTGTTCGAGCGTCGCATTATTTACGGAAAAATCAGAATAAATAAGAAGAAGCACGTCCGCCGAGGCTGCGTCTGTTTCAGTAATTGTCCGAATGTTTTTTTCGCTCAAATAATTCCTTAATTCGCTTTCGCAATATTTTGCCTCCTGCTTTTCAGCACCGCTAACAAACAATTTCAAACTTGGTTTCAACTCGAATATTTCGCCCGTAAATTCGACTTCTTGCGGAGTTGGAATTACCTTCAGATTCATTGAATAATCCAAATTAAAAATTACAAAAAAAATTAAAATAATTAAATAAGAACCGGGTTTAATCTGTCTAAACATTTGTTTTTCAATCTTTTGTTGCACAATTATTTTCACCTGTTAACTTCTTTAATTGCTTTATTAAATCAATTATTCTTTGCCTGTTTTGCCGGAATTTTACTCATTGCCCGTTCCGTAATTGCCGTAATAGTCAGAGAAGGGTTTACCCCCGGATTAGAAGAAATCATCGATCCGTCGCAGATGTAGAGATTTTGGTAGCCGAATATTTTATTGTCCTTATCGATTACGCCGTTGGCGGAATCGCTTCCCATTGGACAACCGCCCAAAATATGTGCGGTAGTGGGAATTCCAAGCAAAGTGTCCGTAAGCAACGCGCCCGCCATTCCGTCGACTTTTTGCGCAAACCGCTCGGCTAATTCAGCCGCTTCGGGAATGAGCGCCGTGGGCGGATTCCCCTCGTCCACTTTCGATTTCATTCTGAAAAGTCCCTTTTCAAATTTCAACTTCGAGTTCACAGTTTGCATGAAAAGCAAAATTTGCGTGTGTTTTGCCCAATCCCAAACAAAGTAAAACTTAAGCGTTTTAACCGGGTTAGTAAAAAATTTAAGAAACGTTTTTAACGCTCGCGAAAATGGATTTTTCCCCCTCACAAGCGGGAACACTTGCAAACGCCAAAAGCCGGAACCGGAGGGGTAACGCACGGGTTCAACCGAGCTATGTTCGTCAGTGTAAAATATTGAGCTAATCGCCACTCCGTCGGAAAATATTTTGTCCCTACCGTAAGCAACCACGCCCATTAAACTCTCGGAATTCGTAAGAACGTTCCTGCCAAGCATGTCGGAAATATTCGGCAGAGTTGTTTTCTTTAGCTTAAACAATAACGGAAGCGTTCCAAGAACCCCGCCCGAAAATACAACTCCACGGCAGGAAGCTTTACCTTTTTTCTTCAAAAACTTAGTCGAGGATTTCCATTCAACCCAATACCCGTCTTTGCCGTCCCTTGAATTAATCGGCTGAATGTTAAAAACCTCGGATTCGGATTTAACCCTTGCTCCCTTTTTAATCGCAAGGTAAAGGTAATTTTTATCCAGTGTATTTTTAGCGTTGTGCTTACAACCAATCATGCAGGCTCCACAAAATTTACAACCTTTCCTTTCCGGACCCTCGCCATTAAAATAAGGATCAGGAGAAGTTTTCTCCGAATCGCCAAAATAAACCGCCACTTTTGTCGCCCTGAATTTTTCTTCCCTGTTTAATTCCTTTGCAATGTCACGCAAAATGAAATCGCCAAGGTGAAATTTCGGATTTTCCGTCGCTCCTAACATACGTTCGGCTACAGAGTAAAAAGGCAATAACTCTTCCTTCCAATTTGCAAGACTGGCCCAACTCCCGCCACTAAAAAATTCGTCGTTCGGGCGCGGCAGAGTGTTTGCGTACACAAGAGAGCCGCCGCCAACCCCAACGCCGGACAGGACACCCACATGCCTGAAAAACGTAATTTTAAAGAACCCGTAAAACCTAAGAAAAGGAATCCACAACCATTTTTTAACATTCCAGTTGCTTTTGGGAAAATCTTCATCTTTGAACCACCTCCCCTTTTCCAGCACTAAAACTTTGTAGCCTTTTTCCGTAAGCCTTAATGCCGAAACGGAACCGCCGAAACCGCTCCCCACAACAATATAATCAAAATCGTAATTCAATTTTCAAACCTGTAACTTGTTTTTCTTAGCAGCTTAATTAATTCCTTTTTTTGTTCGCTTGTTAATTTAACCAAAGGCGGACGAACCAATTCCAGATTCGGATTATTTAATTTTAACGACAGAAGAAACTTAACGGCGGGAATAACTGGAAACTTTTCAATTACATTTCTAATTTTAATCAGCTCTTCTTCTTTAACTAACGCTTGTTCGCCTTGAGTGTGTAGTTCCTCTAAAACCCCTCTTGCAAATTTTGCGCTAACGTTAAAAGTGGCGCTAATCACGCCGGCGCCGCTTTGTTTCAAATGCCAAAGGAATCGTTTTTCGTTTCCGGCAAAAACTTCAAAGCGCTTGTTAATTCTAACAAAATTTCCAAGACTTTCCTCCTCAGCTTGAGAATCTTTCATTCCTCGAACGCACTTAAATTCTTTGAAAAGCCTTTTAATCAAATTCACGCTAAATGGAACGGCAGTCATTCGGGGAAAATGGTAAAAATAAATTTTTACCCTCGCGCAGTTAATTTTGTCAAACACGCGAACGAAATAATCATACAGACCGTCGTCCGAAACATTTTTGTAATAGTACGGGGGCAAAAGCAATAGATTGGAAAATCCCAAACTGAGCGTAATGTTCGTTAATTCGATAGTTTCTTTGAAAGATGTAAGTCCCGTCCCCACCCAAATTTTTTCTTTGTCGAAATCGTTGGCGGCTAACCCGCCGAGCGTTTCAATCCTTTCTTTAAAGCTAATTGAAGCCGCTTCGCCCGTAGTGCCAAACAAAAGAACCGCGGAAAGCCCTTCGCCGAGCAAATGTTTAATCAAAAGCCCAAAAGCCTCTTTGTCAACGGAAAGATTCTCGTTGAAAGGCGTAACTGCGGCGGCAATAATCATCTTGTTGTTAATTTCCACTTAGCCCCAAATAAAAAAGATTTAGTTATAACGAAACAAATCGTCCTTAACGTAATTACGGAATATTTTAATAATCGGCGTTAAAAGCAAGCGCGCTCTTTTTTCGGAGTAAAAGGCAAATTCGTTTTGGTAAAAAATTGTGGACAGAGATTTGACGGCATTAGCCACAACTTCGTACAAATTGCTTGCCTGCAAAAAAGAATCCGCAGGCAAAAGCATTACAAGGTCGAAAGCCGCCGTTTCAGCAATTGAAAGGAGCTGGGCGAACGTAAGTTCGGAAATCTCGAGCGAATGCGGGAAAATTCCCGCCCGTTTTCTTAATTTAAATTCGTCGGACATTCTGTTCGTTAACATTTTAACGGCTTCTTCCGTCGGAATATTTAGTTGCAGCATTCTATTTGCCTTTCCTTTATTTTAGTAAATCGACCAATAAACCGAAAGTTCCGCAGAAGAATATTGGTAACTTGAATTGTCGCGCGTAGTGCTTCCGGCGCCAATGGAAGCGTTAAGCGACAATCTTTTAGTAATTTCATATCCAAATTCAATCTTTCCTTCCTTAAGCACAAATCTGCTTGCAGGCACGTAACCTATTTTGCCGGAAAGCTTCAAGCGCATGTTTTCATCTTTAATAATAAAAGCGTCCAACCACAAGCTGTGCGATTCAAATCCAGTGGGAGAATAGTAAAGCGGATTTTCGAACTTAAAAACCGAATAATAATATTCGTACCCCATGAAAATATTCGGCCAAAATTCTCTGCCGAGCCTTACCTGCAGATTGTTCCCCGCGTTACCGTCAGTTACTGAAATGTAATCGAAGTAGCCTGAAACCATTAAGCCGCTCCCAAAGTAATAATAAGCCGAAATCCTCGAAAGCGACGCTTTGTATCGTACGTCAATTAAGTAAGGCGAATAAAGAATAATGTCAGCATCCGTGTTTGTGTAATTAAAAACAACTCCAATAGTGTCTTTCTTTTCGTAGCGAGCGAAAGCCTCGGCTTCGTAAAAACGGTTGTTTAAGTTTGTAGTAACCGTGCCGTAACCGATTCCGGCGGAAAAGTTCCGGTTAATATTTGCGAATAGATGCCCTTTGAAGCTAGTAAAGTTGCCAATACCAGTAAATCCGTTTGGCAAATTGTTCACTACATTCGGCTGAAGCAGAGCAGCATCTGCCCTAACGTATGTTCGTATCAAAGAAACACCAATTGAAAAATAAGAAATCAAGCCTAAATCCAACCTTCCGCCAAGGCGGTAAAACTTAAAGCCTAAATTGTCCCCGTAATAAGCGGCTATTGGTGCAATGCCAACGCTCGAAGGGAAGGTCGCAATCAAACCTTCGATTCCGGTAACGGGTAGCCAGCCAAGCCTTAATTTAACCATTTCCGTTTCGGTGGAATCAAGGTCCCATTTGTTTAACAATGTGTTGTAAATGGTTCTTGCGGAATCTGCCTTCCCAATTTTCGCGTACGTATCCGCAAGGTAAAGAATGGGATCGAATTCGTGCGGCTCCAGTTTTGTAAGTTCTTTAAATTCCTTAAGCGCTTCTATTGAATCGCCCCGGGCGTAATCTACTTTTGCCCTCTGGAGCGCCGCTTGGTACATGTAACCGTGTGAAAGCACCTCGTCGTAAGCCTTGCGGGCTTCGTCGTAATTTTTAGCGCAAAATTGAACGTCGCCGTATTCCTTTAAAATCAAGTCGTTCGG
>JALWSN010000621.1 GCA_027080245.1 Ignavibacteriales bacterium
GAAACCCACTTCAATTAAGGGTTTTCTGAATTCAACAATTTTGCCTTTAAGTTGATTCCTTAATTTAGCGGAAGATTTCACAATTGCTGCGGAAAGATGCAACCCAAAGTTCAAATGAAATTTATTAAAAAAACTTAATCCAATTTTGCTCAACAAAGTTTTGTTTAATCTTTCCTTAAAATAAATCGAATAAATTTGATTGCCCAAAATTTTGTTTGTCCTGATTGTCCGGAAAGAATAATCCTTTCCCGCCGATTTAAGATTGCCCGGCAGTACGGGGGTTAATTGGTAGGGAGAAAAATCTTGCGAGTAAGTAAAATTGAATTTTACACTGATCGGTCCTGCGGTAAAATTCGGAATGTTTAATTCCCCTTTGGTAAAAAAGTTTCGGAAAAAGTACGAGGCGCTCCCGGAAAACCGACCGTAATCCAAGCCAATATTAAAAACAATGTTTGGCTTAAATCCCCAAACCCGTCGCCGGAAATAGCCGTCTTCAATAAATTTTCGAAAATCAAAATTTAATGAAAAGCGAAAAAAGGAAATCTCTCCTGCGTCAATTGGCTTTAGCGGCGGGTAGAGGGATTTTCTCTTAAGAAATGAAAATTGGGTGTTGACTTTACCGTTTGAATCTTTGTAATAAAAAATGCCAGGAGCCAGGGAAACGTAATCGCTAATTGGGAGAACCCCTTTAATTTCAAAGCCTTTACGGTAGTAATAGTCGCGAAAGTCCCATTTTGTAAGGAGATTTAGAATCGTGGATGTAAAGTTGTTGTAATTGTCATAAGCGGCAAACAACGATGGCGCGTAATTAAACAATGCAATCGAAATTTTTTTTGTTCTGTAATTGCCCGCTAAATATTCAAGGTAAAATTTTTGCTTGAATTTTTTGTCGTTAAATCCGTAATTAAATTCTAACTTAGCGTTTAATCTTTTGTTAATAAGGTCGTTGCCGGCCAATTCGAATTTGAGACCGTGTCCCTCCATTCTGTTAAAATAATAAAGCGATAAAAGTCCGCTCATTCGGAAATTCTTACTAATGGGCGAGCTGAAGGAGAAGGGAGAGTAGCTTTTGCCTATCTTGGATTTCTCTTGAATTAAGCTGTCCAAACGATGGTATGCTTCGGTTTCCTCAATAGTATTAGGGATTAATTGGTTGTGAGACCAAAAGGTGGAATCTTTCATATCCGCCTTCGGCGCTACGCTTATTACAACATTGTTAAACGCCTCCTTCGGTAGCGGAACATTAATCTTGTAATCGTAAAATATTGTGCTTACTTTAAACTCAAATTTAAAAAGCCCCAAAACATTTCCAGAGGTTTTTAATCTGTAATCTATTGGCATAAATAGCCCGTCGTCGTAGGGTAAGTATTGTTGAATTATATGAATTGAATTAAATATTCCGCCCGGATTAGCGGCTGCGTTTACATTCGCTTCTATTTTTAAAAGATTAAATATTTTGTCCTGAATGTAAAGGTAACCGAAAAATCCCGGAGCCGATTCATTGACAACATTAAAGTAAATTTTGTAAACTTTGTTGTCGTCAATTTTAAGCGTGTCTTTGATGTAATAATAATAGTAGCCTAACGCGCCCGAAGCAATAGGACTTAAAATGCCGCTGCCGAAAAACATTACTTTGTCGTCGTAAAAATTTTGAAAGATCCTGCCGCCCGTAATAATATTAAGCGTTGAAGGGATCGTTGCCGTTTGTTTTCTGGCAATTATTTTCTCCTTTAACATATTCGGCTTTTTGAAATAACCTTTGCTGAGGTTTTCAATAATCGCAGTAATTTTAAATTCGGATTTTCCCTTACTGCTTATTTCCGCTGTAACGGAATTTTTACCCCCCTTTAATTTTTCGGGGGATTTGACAATCATCTTAGTGTAAGCTTTGTAAATGTAAGTTTCTAATTTTAAGTCCCTTTTGTTTTTGTAAGCTATTGCCTTTTTTATTATTGGAATTGCAGGATTAAACCCCGGTTTGACGGTAATCGTAGGAAGCTCAATAGTAGTGGGTGTTAAAGTAATCGTTATTTTTTTATTCGTTGTAAGATTTACTTCGGTTGTGTCTGTTTTGTATCCGATGTAGGAAGTTACCAAAAAATAACGCCCTTGGGGCAATCGAATAATAAAACGCCCGTCAACATTGGCTGAAGTTCCCCTCGAAGAATTTAAAATTCTGATATTTGCAAAGCTCAACAGAGTTTGATTTTTGGAAACTACCACCCCTTCAATTTTTAAAGTCTGAGCAAAATAACCTGGCGTAAAATTAATTAAGCTAAGGGAGATTACGAGCAAATAAAAAAACGCTCTTCGACTGTAAGAGATCTTCATTAAAATTTATCGCCCCAAACATTTGTTGTTTTTGTTATTGTAACGCTTGAACTTCTTGCACCAAACAGCAAGCTCTCTTCTGCAAGCGCCCACCGAATTTGGATCCGAGAACGCTGCGTATTTACAAGTGTAATCGCAAAACTGGGGAAGATTTATGTCTTTAGTCTTTTTCATCTAAGATAATTCCACAATTATTTAATGTTAAT
>JALWSN010000622.1 GCA_027080245.1 Ignavibacteriales bacterium
CACTCATCCAATAATCCATTTTTTTGTTCCGCTCCGCTGGAGCTCTTTTGAGTGTTGTTGTTTGAGGTTCTACAAAGATGTCGTCCCGCTGGGACTCAGTCCCGTAGGGACGCAACCTTTGTAGCAAAGAACAAAGGAAGTTAGAGAGAGTTCCGCAGGAACGGCACTTATTGTCTAAGACTCGTTACTTAAGACTTTCAAACCACCCCAATCACTCTTGCGCTTAAATTATTCAAATGCAAGATAAAAAACCCCTTCCCGTAATTCGGGAAGGGGTTTGAACTTGTTCCGTGAAATCATTCAATTCCTCTTCATTGCAAAAAAACCGTCAACCTACAATTGGCAGTTCTTTCAGCGGAAGAATCAAATGGAATCGATAATTGCATTAAAAGTGGCGCTGGGCCTCATTGCTTTAGTTACAAGCACATCGTCCGGTAAATAATAACCGCCAATGTCAACGGGTTTGCCTTGAGCGGCAAGAAGCTCCTCGTTGATCTTTGCTTCGTTCTCCTTTAGTTTTCTGGCAATTTCCTTAAATTTACTTTTTAGCTCTTCCTCCTTGTCTTGCTCTGCCAGAGCTTCCGCCCAATAGAGCGCCAGATAAAACGTGCTGCCTCTGTTGTCCAATTCGTTCACTTTTCTTGAAGGCATTTTGCCGTTTTCAAGATATTTGCCTACCGCAGCATCAAGAGTTTCAGCCAAGATTGCGGCTTTTGGGTTGTTGTCCTTCTCCGCAATTAATTCGAACGAGGGCACTAGAGCGCAATATTCGCCCAACGAATCCCATCTTAAATGTCCCTCTTCCAAGAATTGCTTAACGTGCTTAGGCGCCGAACCTCCCGCGCCGGTTTCGAACAAACCACCGCCTGCTAACAACGGAACTATCGAAAGCATTCTTGCGCTAGTACCTAATTCCAAAATGGGAAACAAGTCCGTTAAATAATCCCTTAGCACGTTTCCCGTAACGGAAATTGTGTTCAAACCCTTTCTCACTCTTTCAAGCGTGAACCTCATTGCATCGTCGGGCTTCATTATTTTTATTTCCAGCCCTTCGGTATCGTATTCCGGTAAATATTTTTCAACCTTTTTGATTATTTCCCTGTCGTGCGCCCTGTTTTCGTCCAGCCAAAATATTGCCGGCGAGCCTGTAGCTCTTGCTCTTTTAACGGCAAGCCCTACCCAATCTTTGATTGGAACGTCCTTAACCTGACAGCCTCGGAAGATGTCGCCTTTTTCCACAGGGCGTTCTAAAATAACATTGCCGTCGAAATCAACAATCTTAATTTTGCCTTTTCCCGGCGCTTCGAATGTTTTGTCGTGCGAGCCGTATTCTTCCGCTTTCTGAGCCATCAAACCAACGTTAGAAACATTGCCCATTGTCGAAGGATCAAACTGTCCGTTCTTCTTCGCGTCCTCAATAACCACTTGGTAAAACGTGGCGTAAGTTCTGTCGGGAATCATGGCGATAGTGTCCTGCAGCTCGTCGTTTTTATTCCACATTTTACCGCCGTCCCTGATTACCACAGGCATGGAAGCATCGATTATTACATCGTTAGGAACGTGTAAATTTGTTCTGCCCGTCCGGGTGTCGACCATTGCCAAATCGGGCCTAGTCTCGTAAACCTTTTGAATGTCCGCTTCAATTTCGGCTTTCTTTTCGGGCGGCAATTTTTCGATTTTCTTCAAGACGTCGGACAATCCGTAATTTACATTTGCGCCAACCTCCTTTAAAGTTTCGGCGTGCTTTTCCAAAGCGTCCTTGAAATAAACCGAAACGGCATGCCCGAACATAATCGGGTCGGAAATTTTCATCATTGTAGCTTTCAGATGCAGCGACAGCAGAACATCCTTTTCTTTAGCTTCCTCAATAGTTCTTTCGTAACATTTTCTCAGCGAAGCCACGTTCATTACAGTGACGTCCAACACTTCGCCTTCAAGCAAATGTAATTTTTCCTTCAATACGGTTTCGTTCCCGTTCTCATCCTCAAAAACAAATTTTACGTCGCATTCTTTGTCCATTGTTACGGAAACCTCGTTGCCGTAAAAATCGTTTTCCGTCATGTGAGCCACTTTAGTTTTCGAGCCGGATTCAGGCCAGGGTTTCATTAATTTGTGCGGGTTTTTCTGCGCGAATTTTTTTACCGCCGGAGCGGGATGCCTGTCCGAATTCCCCTGCCTTAAAACAGGATTTACCGCCGAGCCTAAATTCTTTGCAAATCTTTTTTGGAGTTTTTTTTCTTCCTCCGTTTGCGGTTCTTCGGGATAATCGGGAATGTTGTAACCTTTGGATTGCAATTCCTTTATAGCCGCCACTAACTGAGGAACGGAAGCGCTGATGTTTGGAAGCTTAAGCACGTTTGCTTCCGGCGTGTTCACTATTTCTCCTAATTCTTCCAACGCGTCCGGTAAGCGTTGCTCTTCGGTTAACCTTTCTGGGAAATTTGCTATTATTCTGCCGGCTAACGAAATATCCTTAATCTCAATTTCAATCCCCGTTCCTTTGGTAAAAGCCCTTACTATTGGTAAAAGAGAATA
>JALWSN010000623.1 GCA_027080245.1 Ignavibacteriales bacterium
CATTTGCTCTACGAGGAAGCTAATCGCCCCGCCAATATTGGACGAAAGTCCCTCTACGCGAATGTAACCGAACGACGGGTCGAGGTAAATGTTGTCCATTGGAATAAAAGGATTGTCGTTAACGGTAAAATCAAATCCGTAGGAAGAGGAAAGCTTTTTAATCTCGGGCGATTTCATTCTTTGCCCGAAAGCGTCGTGCCACAACCACGCGGCGTCCTTCCCGAATTTTTGTTCCAGCAAGGATTTGTGCATCATTAAAAAATGAATTGCCAGCAGATTGTCGCCGGGTACTTTTTTTGCAATAACGACAGGCTTTCCGGCGCCGTTTTCAAAAAGCCGTTGTTCTACCTTTGCAGCTTTGCCGCCCGCTTCTTCTTTTTTAATCGGCTGAATTAAAATTGCGAACGGATTGCCTCCAACGCGAATGCCCTTAATTTCCCTTGCCGCTTTGTAAATGCTTGCCGGCGAGTAAGATTCCAACACGGTCTCAATTCCCCCGACGGCAAATTTTTCCGCGTTAAATATTCCGAACATGTGGGGCTTTTCAATGTTTTTGTAAAACTCCGTTTGCGCTTTTATTGCTTCGTTCTTTACTTCGTCTTCCGAAAGGTTAAAAGCCAAACCGCTAATTTTTTTACTAACAAAGTCTTTAATTTTAAGCGCCGTTTTTACCGAACTCAAAATAATTTTTACCTGAACAAAAGATTTAATTGGCGAACTCTTTGTTGAAATAGAAACTCGCTTGATTGCGTCGGGGAATTTCTTTTTAATCGAACTCTTAAAACTTGAAGAATTTTTTTGCAAAGCCATGTCGAGCAAGTCTGCGGCGGCGTCGCTTAAGCTTTTTAACGGGTAAAGCAAAAACAATTCGGTTTGTTTCCCTTTGTAGAACCCGTAGTAAAGGCTTTCGCCCGGTTGGTTGTTTAGGTTTTCCAAGCCGGTACGCCAGCCTGGCGTGTTGGGGTATTTAATGACGCCGGGACTTTCGCTTCCGTAAATTTCTTTTAAAAGCTTAATCATTTGTTCTGTTTTGAAATTTCCGATTACGCTGACAACCATGTTGTTGGGAACGTAATAATTTTTGTAAAATTTGTAAACGTCGTTTCTCTTCATGTGTTTGATTGTTTCGTAAGTGCCTAGCGTAGGTAGCGAAAGGGCGTGTGAGCGGTAAACAACCGAATTAACAATTCTTTCCGCCTGACTTTGCGGGTTGGCAAGCGTTTTTGCAATTTCTTCCAGCACAATTCCTTTTTCTTTTTTGAATTTCTTTTCGGGCAGCGTCGAGCGAAACAGCATGTCCGCCTGAATTTCCATTGCTTTCTTAATGTTTTCCGCCGGAGCCACCATCATGAAATTTGTGTAGTACTCAGAAGTGTTGGCGTTGTTGTAAGCCCCTATTTTGTCCGTGGCGTCGTAAAGCTCTTTTTGCGTCATTGTTTCCGTTCCGTTGAAGAGCAGATGCTCCAGCATATGACTCATTCCGCTTGTGGCAAATGTTTCGTAAGCGGAGCCTACTTTTACTATTGTGTTAATGCCCACCATCGGCGAGGCGGGATTCTCAATTAATATCGCCCTGATGCCATTGTCTAATTTAATGATTGTAGCGTTTTCGGGTAAAAGTAATTTGCCCTCCTGAGCAAAGAAATTAACGGTAAATAACAAAAATAAAAGGGGTAGTAATTTTAAGGGAAGTCTCTTTTTCATTTCAAGCCTCAATTAGATTTTTTTTATTTTGAAATTTAAGAATTCTTTAGTAAAATCATAAACTTAATAATTTAATTACTTAAGCGGTTAAAAAAGCAAACGGAATTTAAGTGTCGGAAAAAGTAGTAATAGCGGGAGCAACTGGGTTAATAGGTCGAGAGCTTACGGCGAGGCTTTTGGATTTGGGGTATTCCGTGACCGCCCTCTCCAGATATCCCGTAAAAGCAAGGGAAAAGCTTCCCCGGATTGTTAAGGTAGTTGGCTGGTTGAAGGAAGCGGAAGGGAACGGATTCCAAAACATTTGCGCGGAAATTGAAGGCGCTGCGGCCGTTGTGAATTTAGCCGGCGAAAATATTGGCGGGCTTCGCTGGAGTAAAAAGAAAAAAGAACTGATATTGCAAAGCCGCCTGAGCGCTGTCAATACTTTTTTTAATGCGCTTAAAGCATGCGGCAACAAACCCCCGGTTTACATTGGCGCTTCCGCGATTGGCTTTTACGGGGACGCGGGAGAATCGGCTGTAAACGAATTAAACAAACCCGGAAACGATTTTCTTGCGCGCGTTGTGACGGAGTGGGAAGAGAGTCAATCTAAAATTTCCCTTTTTGTAAACCGAACGGTTCTTTTGCGTATTGGAATGGTTTTGTCCAATAACGGCGGGGCTTTTCCAAAACTCGTCTTACCGTTCCGCTTGTTTTTAGGGGGTAAACTGGGCGCCGGCAATCAATGGGTTTCCTGGATTCACATCGAGGATTTGATTAATGTAATAATCGAAGCGATTAAAAACCAACAATTGCAGGGCGCAATTAACGCCGTTGCGCCGACGCCCA
>JALWSN010000624.1 GCA_027080245.1 Ignavibacteriales bacterium
AGTGGCTGACCCCGCATCCTGCGGGGTGCTAAACCGTCAAGCTGGGAAACTGGCTTCGCGGGTTCGAATCCCGCCCTCTCCGCAATTGAGCCGCAAATTATTTTTGCGGCTTTTTTTATTTGTGTTAAAGACACAGGATTGCAACAATGTATTACGTTTACATTTTAGAAAGTGAAAAAAGCGGACGTCATTACATTGGTTCAACAGCAAATCTTGAAAGACGTTTAGCAGAACATAATGAAGGGAAAGTTAAATCCACTAAGCGTTACCGTCCTTGGAAAATAATTTACACTGAAGAATTTAGCACAAAGACAGAAGCGCTTAAACGAGAGAGAAAAATAAAAAGTTACAAAGGCGGAATTGCCTTCAAAAATTTAATCGGTGGGTGAGTGGCTGACCCCGCATCCTGCGGGGTGCTAAACTGCCGTACCAATTTAGGTACCGTCCCGCATTTGTGCGGGAAATCCCGCCCTCTCCGAAAACGACATAAATATTTCCCGGAGATTTCTATAAACCACCTTATACTTTTATACCCCTATAACCCAAAACACCTTTCCCTTTTTTAAAAAAATTCCACTTGAAAATAAAACTCATTTGTGCGAAATTAAGTTCAAAATCATCCTGACAAATGAACAAATTAATTTTTAATTCGTCTATTGAAGAAAATTTAAGGGAGTAAAAAATGTACAAAAAACTATTTCGCGTTCGAAAGAACAAAGTAATAGGCGGGGTTTGCACCGGTTTGGGAGAATATTTTCAAGTGGATCCCGTGCTCATTAGAATAGCGTTTGTAATTCTCGGTTTCATTCATTTAACGGGCGTATTTCTTTACATTATTCTTTGGATTGTAATCCCCGAAAAAAATGACGCTTACTACGGCGAAGAAGACGTTGTTGAAGAAGAAGGAACGAGCGAACAAACGCCGCCGGCTTCGAGCGCCAAAGGGCGAATAGTTCTGGGTGCTATTTTAATTTTCCTCGGCGGGTTGTTCATGGCTAACAGGTTCTTTCCTTACTTCGGCTTTCACGACTTGATGCCAATCGGGTTGCTTTTAATAGGAGTAATAATTCTGTGGGACGCATTAAGGGGATGAGAAAATGAAAAGAAAACAATTGTTTTGGGGATTCTTTTTCCTCACGCTCGGAACGCTGGCTTTACTAAACCAATATTTCTCGGTTTACGTCGATTTCGATTTGTTGTGGGATAGCTGGCCTCTTATTTTAATTGTGCTCGGAATTGCCGTGATTTTTACCGGCAAAGTTACGCGCACTATTTTCGGCATTTTGCTTGGAATTCTTGTAGGCGCTCTTGTATTCGGGATTTTTCAGGATGATTTTTTCTTTCCGACGGGAAAGAACGCGGTTTTTGAAGACTTTGGCAATTCCTCGCCATTAGTGGAAAAATACAATCCTAATTACGAATACGCCAAACTTAAATTAAATGCTGGTGCAGGCAAAATAATTTTTGGCGGTGAAACGGAAAATTTGTGGGAGTGCGATTTTAACGGAGACGAAGATTTGCTGGATACTTACACGGACGTTGAGAACAACAGCGTAACTTCGGAAATTGAAATGACGAAAAACTTCTGGCGCTTTTGGCGAGGTGAGAATAAATTAAAAATCGCTCTGAACGAAAATCCGGTTTGGACGCTTGAGCTTAACATCGGCGCAGCATCGGCTGATGTGCATCTGGAAAATTACAAAGTTGAAAAAATGGAACTGAACTCCGGCGCGTCTGACACCAAAATTTATCTGGGTAGCAAATTTCCCCTTGTAAAAGTTGAAGCTCAGGTTGGCGCGGCAAATTTTACCCTGTTCATCCCAAAGAACTCCGGTTGTAAAATTGAAGTTCAATCGGTGCTTGTTAATAAAAAATTTTCCAATTTCATTTACAAAGGCGACGGAACTTTTGTGTCCCACAATTTCGACAATTCCGTTAATAAAGTGCTGGTTTCTTTCGAAGGAGGATTGGCGAATTTTAAGGTTAAATATTATTGATTTTAACGACGTCCCCGACTGAATTTTCTAAAGCTTAAAGTTGTTTGAGAAATATTATTTGCGGAACTTAGACGGCGCCGGTTTTTCCGGAGCACAATTTGCTACTGAACGCCAATTATTTACGACTTAAGACTTATTCCTTAAGACTTTTCTCCACCTCCGCCCCAGCCACATTTTGTGGATGGTTGGATTGATGGATGATTGGATAAATGGGGAATTTGAGGGGGCGACAGAAAAAAGATATTTAAAGTGTTGAATAGATGTTCCAATGTATTAAATCTTATTTTTGAAATCCATTACTGGATGAATGGGGCATTAAAGAGGGGTGTTCACAAAGTATGTTTTTGTAAAAACAGTAATTGATTTTTAGAAAGTGAATCAAACTGAAACCCCACCCATCCAATTTCTATTAATCAAAAAGTCAAGTAAAAACAGTACACCATAAACAAAAAATATTGTTTTAGACTTTTGGTCTCGCTTTCGTCTGCATTGACCTTCCCAGTCGTCAGTAGTCCATATTATACAATTTTT
>JALWSN010000625.1 GCA_027080245.1 Ignavibacteriales bacterium
TCAATATCATTCTTGTTGAAGCATCTTCCTTTATTTTCGGTATGCATTTCGCGATGTTACCATGTAGAACAGGTTAATTGGACGCTTGAGTAATTATTTTCAATTTAATTGATTTCCGATTGCCGACCTCTGCTTTTCCTAGTGTCTTAAAAATTCAGGTATTTGTGCTGTTTAACTTTTTCGCAGATTGTTTCCGCCCCCTCCGCATTTTGCGGATGGTTCGGAAACCAATCTGCGCTACAAACTTTCCTATTCATAATTCATCATTCATAATTATTATTCGCGCATTCGCGGTTAACTCACATTCCGACAATTCAACCTGCTGGTTTAAAGCTGTTCAGGGTTAACCATTTCCGTTTAGCCGGTGATTTTTTCTTGTCTTTCACAAAGGCTCGAATCTGCACGTAAAATGCCTAAGCATCGGCGCTTCGTACGTGATTTTAAATCCTCTAAGCTTTTCCCTGTTTTTGTAAGTTTCAATAAGCACTTCAGCCACGTAATCGATGTGACTCTGTGTGTAGACCCGTCGGGGTATTGCCAGCCGCACAAGTTCCATTGGCGGGGGAATAAGCTTGCCGTTTTCGTCGTACTTGCCGAACATTACGCTGCCAATTTCCACGCCCCGGACACCGCCCACTCTGAAAATTTCGCAAACAATTGCCTGCCCGGGATATTCTTCCGGCGGAATGTGCGGCAGAAATCTTTTGGCGTCGATGTAAACTGCATGCCCGCCCGGCGGTTCGATTATTGGAATGCCCGCGGAAGTCATTTTGTTCGCCAGGTATTCAACGCTTTTAATCCTGTATTGCAAATAATTTTCGTCCAAAACTTCTTCAAGTCCTTGCGCCACAGCTTCGAGGTCGCGCCCGGCAAGTCCGCCGTAAGTAGGAAAACCTTCGGTTACAATTAACAAATTGCGGCATTTAGTGGCGAGCGCTTCGTCGTTCATCGAAAGGAACCCGCCAATGTTAACCAGCGCGTCTTTTTTTGCGCTCATTGTAGCGCCGTCCGCGTAGGAAAACATTTCCCGAGCTATTTCCAGAACGGATTTGTTTTGGTAGCCCTGTTCCCTGAGTTTAATAAAATAAGCGTTCTCGGCAAACCGGCAGGCGTCGAGGAACAGAGGGAGTCCGTATTTGTCGCAAACTGATCGAACATCGCGGATGTTCTGCATTGAAACGGGCTGCCCGCCGCCGGAATTGTTAGTTACGGTAATCATTACGAGCGGAATATTCCGGGCGCCAACTTTTTTAATGAAGTTTTCAAGTTTTTCAGCATCCATGTTTCCCTTAAAGTCGGCTTTCACTTCGGGATGTTTGCCGATTTCGTTCAGAAAGTCAACCGCCTCGGCGCCGGTAAATTCAACATTTGCTCTCGTGGTGTCGAAGTGCGTGTTGTTGGGGATGTATTTGCCTTTCCCGCCGACGATAGAAAAGAGGATTTTCTCCGCTGCTCTACCCTGATGAGTGGGAATAATAAATTTGTGTCCTGTGATTTTTTTTACGGCGTTTTCGAATTTGAAAAAGCTTCGGGAACCTGCGTAGGCTTCGTCGCCGTTCATTATCCCCGCCCACTGGCTTGCGCTCATTGCCGAGGTGCCACTATCGGTAAGCAAATCGATTATTACGTCTTCGGCGGGAATCATGAAAACATTGTAACCGGCTTTTTTTAGGATTTCTTCCCTTTCGGCGGGAGTTGTAAATTTAATCGGCTCAACGGATTTAATCTTAAAAGGTTCAATAATCGTCTTCATTTTTTCCTCAATTTTTTTTCAAAACTTAATTGTTTAAGAATTAGCAAGCAAATAAAAATAAAAAAATCATTTTAGTAATTTCCAATCAATGTGAAATTTAAGGGCGAGAGGATACGGCGAACAAAAAACGCGCTTATTGTTCTTGGGAGAATAAGCGCCGGATTTTGTAAGAGTAAGAAACCGGGTAAAAAAAATTAAAATTATTTTAATACAACATTTGCACACTTGTTCAAATGTTGCTATATTTGAAATATGAAAAATTCAAATAAAGTCCCTATCTGTGGGGTTACATATATCGACGAAAAGAAAGTTAAGCGGGTTGAAAAGGAATTTCCCGACGAGGAGGCGGTTTTAACGGTTTCGGAAACCTTGAAAATTTTAGGCGATCCTACGCGTTTAAAGATTGTTCTTTCTCTGGCGAAGGAAGAATTATGCGTATGCGATTTGTCCGTTATTGCCGGCGTTTCGATTTCCGCAGTTTCGCACCATTTGCGATTGCTTCGGGCGCAGAGGCTTGTAAAATTTCGTAAGTCTGGAAAAATTGTTTATTATTCTCTTGCCGATGAACATATGCATTTAATAGTGAATTTAACGCTTGAACACGCCGCGGAGTTACGGAGATGAAAATCTACGGCATTAAATATCGTTTTGTTGCTGTATTGTTGTTGTTGGCTGTTGGCGGACATTTTTCGCTTTTCCATTTTCAAATGGAGAAGCAATTTCTCTGCGTTCACGACAACGGTTACTCGCATATTGAATCCCCGGGGGCAGCACAAGATGCAAATAATCACTTCTTGTTTACGGAAATTACCTCCGAATCGAATAAAATTGACTGCGTAGATTACAATTTACACAGCCATTTCGATCAAAGCATTGTTAAAATAACAAATAAAATCTTTCGTCAGGTTAAAACTCTGACGAGAATCAATATTAACAAGATGGGAACGGATAAAAATCTTGCCTTTGTAAAAAGAGAGAATATCCAACTGCCCTTTCCCCTGCTAGATAGCCTCCAAACAATTTCGCTTCTAATTTAAAATACCGTTCAAATTTTTATTTGCCGGATTTCCTCCGGCTTAATTCAATTTATTTTACAATCGTAATAAGGATATTGAAAATGCTAAATAAACTGTTATTAATAAGCGGTGTTATTCTGTTAATAACTGCCTCCGGACCTGCGGCACAAGAGTTTTCGTCGGTGAATAAATTTTACGCAAAATTCACGAAGTCTGGCTTTGATTCTTTAATTACTGCTGAAAGGAAGGCTAAAAAGGTCCTTAGCCTAAGCGAAGCAATTATTTTGGGATTAAAAAACAATCCGGGATTAAAGTTTAAAAAGCTTGAAATAAATGCCTTCCAGGCCTTGGCTTTGCAAGCGGGCTTGTATCCAAATCCGGAGATTAGCTTCGAAGCGGAAAACTTCTTGGGTTCAGGTGATTTCAAAGGATTTAATTCAAGCGAAAATACATTTTCTATTACCCAAGACTTTGTTTTGGGAGGAAGATTAACCAAATCTCAAAAACTTCAAATAATTAATTCTAATATTGCCGGGTGGGAATTGGAGAAAGAAAGAATAAAACTTATTTCAGAAATAAGAAAATCTTTTACCAGAATTTCTTCCTTGCAACGTCAAAACGATTTGAACAAAAAGTTATTACGGATTTCTCGTGATTTCATAGTGAATCTTGAACGAAGAATTAAAGCGGGTAAAGTCTCTCCCGCCGAATCTTCCAGAGCGTCTCTAATTACGACGTCTCTGGAAATTCAAATTCAAAATACGAAAATGCGGCTTTCATCGGAAATAACGCTACTTAAAGCTCTGATTGGCAAACCGAAGCTCAATATTTCTTCCGTTGAAAATATTTGCTACTTGAAATACAATATTCCTCAATTGGACCAATTAGCTACTTTTATTTTTCAATCGCCTACCTTGGCTCGGTTTAAAACCGAAATGGAACGCGTAAAAACGGCAATTGAGTTGGAGAAATCCAAAGTAATTCCGGACTTGTCGTTATCTTTGGGCTATAGAAGGATAAACGAAACTAAAGACAATGTAATGGTTTTTAGTTTATCGCTGCCCATTCCAATATTTGATAATAACAGAGGGAATATTCAAGAAGCAATGGTCCGGAAAGATCAAATCAAATTCAATTTTAATAAAACGCTTTATGAAACAAGAGCAAGACTCGAATTTTTATACAACAATATTCAAGCTTACGAGACAATGTTACAGAAACTGGAAAAGGAATCCATTCCTCAGGCCCAAAATGCTTACCGTATTATTAATGAAGGTAACCTCGTAGGAAGATTTACAATTTTAGATGTACTGGACGCGCAAAGAAGTCTATTTCAACTGGAATCACAATATGTAAGCGCTGTGGCAGAATACAATAGAAATGTAATTGAACTTGAAACATTAACTCTAACCAAATTTAATTTTGAATATAAAGCAAGGATACCGAACAATGAATAAAAATAATCTAACCTATTTAATTATTGGCGCTGTTTTCGGCGGCTTGATGGTTTTCTTCATAATGAAGGGAAACGGCAAATCCGAAACGCCGAAAGCCGTTATTTCGAAAACAGTTAAAAATGCGGAAAAACAAAATTTTGTTGAAGTCGCAAAATTATCTCAGAAAGTATTGAAAGAATTTGATGTTGAAATTTCGGAGGCGGCGTCCGGAACAATAGAATTGCATCTGGATCTAACGGGCGAAGTAGTGCCCAATCCTTATAAAGTAGCTCATATAATCCCCCGTTTCGGCGGAATTGTAAAAAAAATCTACAAGAAGATAGGCGATAAAGTTAAAGCCGGCGAAGTTATTGCAACAATTGAAAGTAATGAAAGCTTGGTGGAATACAAGGTGAAGTCCTCCATAGATGGCACCATCCTTGAGCTACACATGACGCCCGGAGAGCTGATTGGCGATAGAGTTCATGCTGTTAAAATTGCCGATCTTAGTTCTGTTTGGGCTGAATTGAATGTATATCAAAAGGATTTGTTAAAAATAAATGTTGGGCAAAAGGTCATAATCACTTCTCCCGGCAGCGATTATAAGTTTATGGGGGAAATATTCTACGTTAGTCCAACCGTTAACGAAGTAACCAGAACCTCGATTGCTCGGGTAAACCTTGGCAATGTTAGAGGTTTTTGGAAGCCTGGCTTGTTCATAACAGGACGAGTGAAAATAAAGGAAATCCGGGTGCCTGTTGCCGTGCCTAAAACAGCAATAGGGATTATTGACGAACAAACCGTTGTATTCGTAAAAACAGTTAAAGGTTTTGTTCCGCAGCCAGTTAAAACGGGTTACGCCAATGATAATTATGTCCAAATAGTTTCAGGATTAAAACCCGGGCAAAAATACGTTACGAAAAATGGATTTATAATTAAATCGGAAATCGAAAAAAGCAAATTTGCCGACGAAGATTAAAAAATGAAAAAGGAATTTTAAAATATGAAAAAGATAATTCAATTTGTATTAAAGAATAGATTCCTAATGGTGGTGCTTGGAATTTTAATACTGGGAGCCGGTTATTTGAGTTACAACAAATTACCTATAGACGCATTCCCTGATGTTTCGCCTACGGTAGTACAGGTTTTTACCGTCTCCGAAGGATATTCCCCCGAAGAAATTGAAAAGTATGTTACCTTCCCGGTTGAGGCGGCAATGAGCGGACTGCCTAAATTAAAATTGGTAAGATCAACATCTAATTTCGGGTTGTCCATCGTAAATTTATATTTCGAAGATAATACTGATATTTATTTTGCCCGCCAAATTGTGGGCGAAAGATTAAAGGAAGCCTCAGAACAAATACCGGAAGGATTCGGGACGCCGCAGATGGGACCGATAACGTCAGGAATGGGTTTGATTATGTATTACTATCTTGAGGACTCAACAGGGAAATATTCTCTTACCGAGCTCCGCTCTATTCAGGATTGGCTAATTCGTTACCCTTTGCAAACAGTGCCCGGCGTAACGGAAGTGCTGGGAATAGGAGGCTGGGTAAAGCAATATCAAGCGGTATTGGATCCTAACGCTCTTATCCGTTACAATTTAAGCGTTAATGAAATTTTGGATAGAATCCGTTCGAACAACTTAAACGTTGGCGCGCAATATATCGTTAAGAACAGCGAGCAATTTACAATAAGATCAGTGGGACTTACGAGTAAAATTGAAGACATTAAAAATATTGTTGTTAAAGCAGTCGATGGAATTCCTATTTATTTGAAGCAAGTTGCCGACGTGAAGGTTGGCGGAGCTGTTCGTTACGGTACTGCTACACGGAATGGAATGGGAGAAGTGGTGGTCGGGCAAATTGTAAAACTTTTCGGCGCCAATTCTTCTCAAGTTATTAGAGATATTGAAAATAAGTTGGAACAGATTAATGAAATGCTGCCTGAAGGACTTACAATACATGCTTATTATGAACAGAAAACACTGGTTGAAGCCGCCGTTAAAACTGTGACAAACGCGTTGGAGGAAGCTATTATATTGGTTATTCTTATTCTAATTATTTTCTTAGGTTCTTTCAGACCAAGTTTAGTGGTGGCGATTTCAATTCCTTTCTCTGTTCTTTTTGCAATAATCGGCATGAAATTTCTCGGTATTTCCGCAAACTTAATGTCTTTTGGAGGACTGGCAATTGCCATTGGAATGATGGTTGACGGAAGCGTAGTGATTGTTGAAAATGTGGATAGGATGCTTCATTCCGCCGACCCGGATGAATCAAGAATACAAATAGTTTTGCGGGCTACAGTGGAAGTTTTGCGACCAATTATATTTGCGGTAATGATAATTATTGTGGTATTTGTCCCTCTTTTTACGCTCGAAGGAGTGGCTGGAAAAACCTTCCGCCCGCTTGCGTATACCATTTCGCTCGCTATGGCCGGCTCGGTGCTATTTGCCGTATTTCTTGTTCCTGTTCTTGCATATTTCTTTATGCGACGTCCTAAAAAATCTAAGCAACTAAATGGGGAGCGCCAGATTTGGGTTTTACGAATGATGTTGAAAATGTACGAACCTATAGTTGCATTTTTTGTAAAAAGGCGTTACGCGGCAATTATTCTGGCAACCGTATTGCTAATTCTTGGAGCTATTATTTATCCCCGTCTCGGTTCTGAATTTACGCCCAGGTTAATGGAAGGGACTATTGTTGTGCGTTTAACTTTAGCTCCTTCAATTTCACTTGATGAAGGAACGCGAATAACGGAATTAGTTGAAAAAAGATTAATGAAAATACCTGATGTTAAAGAGGTTGTTTCAAGAATTGGACGGGGCGAAGTTGGCTCGGACGCCGAACCGATAAACGTTGTCGAATCAATTATTCAATTAATCCCCCGGGAAAAGTGGACAAGCGCAAAAACGCAGGTTGGACTTGAAAATGTTATAAGAGAAAAGTTGAGCGATGTTCCCGGCATAGCTGTTAATATAACCCAGCCGATTCAGTTGCGCGTTGACGAGCTGCTTTCAGGCGTAAGAGCGCAAATTGCAATTAAACTATTTGGGGATGATCTGGATTTATTAAAAAAGAAATCGGAGGAGATTAAGCGGGTAATTGAAAAATTACCAGGCGCGGCGGATGTTCAGGTAAATCAGATTGGCGGGGCTCCTCAACTTTTGATAAAAGTTAATCGGCACAAAATTGCCAGATATGGCATTAATATAGAAGATGTTCAAGACGTTATCAGAACTGCAATTGGCGGAAGCGAAGCCGGCCAGTTTTTTGAAGGCGTAAAAAGATTCAATATCTTTGTGCGTTTTGCAAAACAATTCCGGAGTACGCCCGACCAAATCAAAAACATACTCGTTAAGGCTCCGAATGGTATTTTAGTCCCGCTTTCACAATTGGCGTCTATACAAGAAATTGTTGGTCCAAGACAAATTACCAGAGAACACAGTCAAAGATTTATCACTATCCAGAGTAATGTTGTAGGGACGGATGTTGGCACGTTTGTAAAAAATGGTATGCAAGCAATCAGGACTAAAGTAGATTTACCTCCCGGTTACTATGTAGAATGGGGCGGTCAATTTAAACTTCAGCAAGCGGCAAACATGAGGCTGGCTGTGGTAATGCCGATTACTTTATTCATTATATTCATATTACTGTTTTCAAATTTTAATTCATTTAAGAACGCATTATTAATTTTCTTAAATATTCCTATGGCATTGGTTGGCGGAATTGTGGCTCTTTGGCTTGCCGGATTAAATCTCTCCGTGCCCGCCTCTGTCGGTTTCATTGCGCTGTTTGGAATAGCCTTGTTAAATGGAATTGTTCTCGTAACTTATTTCAATCAGCTTGTTAAAGAAGGCTATTCAATTGACGATGCGTCTATTCAAGGGGCAATTATGAGGTTAAGACCGGTATTGATGACAGCTTTTGCGGCGGCGCTTGGAATGATACCTCTACTGTTTTCATCCGGCATTGGAAGCGAAGTGCAAAGACCGCTTGCCACAGTTGTCGTCGGAGGATTATTTACTTCGACAATTTTAACGCTTTTAGTGCTTCCGGCGCTTTATAAATGGTTCGCAATAAAACCGCAAGATAGTGAATTATAATTTTATAATACCGATTTTTACAAATTGGTTAATTAAATTAAAGGTGAAAAATATGAAAGAAATTAAAGCAATAATAAGACCATTTAAAGTAGACGATGTAATAACGGCGCTTCATAAAATTGAAGGATTGCCAGGTTTAACTATTTCCGAAATAAAAGGTTTCGGGAGAACAAAAGCCAAAGGCGCATATGATTCTTTTAAAGATGGATTACATGATTATGTTAAAAGAGTGAAGATTGAACTTGTTGTTCACAATAACATGGTGGATGAGGTTGTGGATGTAATTCAAAAAGTTTCCCATACCGGAAACCCGGGAGATGGGAAAATATTTGTAATAGATGTGATAGACACTATTAGAATCAGAACAAATGAACGTGGAGACGCGGCAATTTAATTTTCTTAAATAAAACGGAGATAAAATGAAAACATTGCAGAAAATTGTCCTTCCGGCGTTGGTTGGGGTAATCGTTGCAGTAGTTTATTTTGAATATTTCGCGCCAAAATCGGATTTGGGCGATTTTTCAAAGTTCGGCGAAAGCGAAATAAATAAAAGAATTAATGTCTTAGTTGTTAAAGAACAAAAATTCGCCAGAAATAAAAACGGAGATATTTTTTCATTCATCGTAAGGGACAGGAAAAACAAAATTGTTTTTGTATCCATGCGCGAACCTGTCCCGGAAAAAATAAAAAAGGCGGAAGTTGTGGAATTATTCGGGCATTTACATGGCAATAATTTCGCCGCCGCATCAGTAAAAATAATCAAATAAAATAATAGGAGATTAAAAAATGGAAAAGACAAATTATGGATTTTGGAAATCCGTTGATTACGGATTTGAAGAAGCGGTTGAAAAAACAAAGGAGGAATTGGCAAAAGAAGGATTCGGCATTTTAGCCGATTTGGATTTCGAAGCCACTTTTAAAAAGAAACTTGATGTTGATTTTAAGCCGTACAGAGTTCTCGCGGCCTGTAATCCTCCGAACGCCTACAAAGCCCTTCAAGCCGAAGAACAATTGGGACTTTTGTTGCCGTGCAACGTGATTGTTTACGTAAACGACGAGGGAAAAACAATCGTTTCGGCAATTGATCCTTTGGCAAGCATGGGAATGGTTGACAATGAGATTGTTGCCGAAGTGGCGAAAAAAATAGAAGAGAAATTGAAAGTCGTAATAGAGAATGTGTAATTAAAGGACAACTTTGTTTTAATTACCGGGCGGCTTTGCCTGAAACAGAGCCGTTCGGTATTTTTTCAAAATTTTTTTAAAACTATCGGAAGAAAAAAATGGAAAAATACAAAATAAAAAATTTAAGTTGCGCCAGTTGCGCCTCTAAAATCGAGGAAGGCGTTTCGAAATTAGAGGAGGTCGAGTTTGTTTCCGTCGATTTTGCAAACGGGATAATTCAAATTGAAACCGACAATCTGAAAAAAGTAAAAAAGAAAATTAATGAGATTGAGCCTGGCGTGGAAATTGTAGAGGAAGCCGAAGAGGAGGAAGAAGAATTCAATGTTAAGAACGAACTGTTTCGGATTTCAATAGTTATTTTCTTCCTTATCGCGGGAATAATTTACAAAAGCAAACTACACGCCATGCCTTTTCACTGGGGCGAGTACCTTGTGTTTGTAACAATTTACCTTATTAGCGGCTGGGGAGTTTTGAAAAAAGCCGGGCTAAACCTTGTAAAAGGGAAGGTGTTCAACGAACAATTTCTAATGTCCGTAGCCACTCTTGGCGCGTTTGTCATCCACGAAAT
>JALWSN010000626.1 GCA_027080245.1 Ignavibacteriales bacterium
CTACAAGGTTGTTGAATCTTAACCGTTCGATTAACTTAACAATTTGAAAAGGTAAAAAAATGAAATACAACTTACCCGTCGAGGGAATGACTTGCGCCAGTTGCGTGGCGCGAGTTGAAAAAGCGCTGAAGAAAATTGACGGTATTGAAAATGTTTCGGTTAATTTCGCCTCGGAAAAGGTAACGTTCGAAACCAAGGGAGACATTCCGTTGGACGTAGCAGCCGAAGCTGTGGCTAAATATGGCTACAAATTACACACCGAGACTACGAGCGAGAAAAAAGAAGGAGAGGAAGAGGACAAAATATTTCTTGAACATTTTAAAGCTCTTAAAAAAGATTTTATTTTTGCCATTGTACTCGCAATCCCACTTTTCTTAATAAGCATTTTGCGTGACGTTTCCTTTTTCCAAAGCTTTTGGACACTCTCCCCCGATTATACAAACAAAATTCTCTTCCTTCTGGCTACCCCCATCATGTTCATGCCGGCAAAAAGATTTTTTAAATCCTTCTGGGCAAACTTAAAACATTTTTCGGCGGATATGAATACTTTGGTAGCCGTTGGCACAGGAGCGGCTTACATTTACAGCACTGTGGCTACGCTGTTTCCGGCGTGGATTCAAAACGGCGCAAACGCGCCCCACGTTTACTTCGACACGGCTGGGGTAATAATTGTGCTTATTCTGCTTGGCAAGGTGCTCGAGACAAACTCCAAAGGAAAAACAAATTTAGCAATTAAAAAATTGCTTGAGCTAAAACCAAAAGAAGCTACCATTCTTAAAGATGGCAAAGAGGTTAAAATTCCAATTGCCTCTCTAACCGTTGGAAACAAAGTAGTCGTGAAACCCGGGGAAAAAATTCCCGCCGACGGGAAAATTGTGGAAGGCTTTTCCATAGTCGACGAGTCCATGCTAACCGGCGAAAGCGTGCCTGTGGAAAAATCTACCGGCGCGCAAGTAATAGGCGGCTCGGTTAATAAAAACGGTTCGTTCGTCTTTGAAGTTACAGCTGTCGGCGATAATTCCACGCTCGGACAAATAATTAAATTAGTGGAGGAAGCGCAAAGCTCCAAAGCTCCAATTCAAAAATTGGCCGACAAAGTGGCGGCGGTTTTTGTGCCCGCCGTTATTTTGGTTGGTATTTTAACATTTCTGGGTTGGTATTTTGTCGCTCCGGAACATTCCTTTAATATTGCATTAATTAATTTCGTGGCGGTTCTAATAATTGCTTGCCCCTGCGCAATGGGATTGGCAACACCCACGGCAATAATGGTTAGCACGGGACTTGGCGCTGAAAAAGGCATTTTAATCAAGAACGGCGAAAGCCTTGAAATGGCTCACAAAATCACCGCTGTGGCGCTGGACAAAACCGGCACTATTACCGAAGGCAAACCCGAAGTTACGGACGTAACTACTTTCGACTTCCACCAACGGGAATTGCTTGCCCTTGCTGCTTCCGTTGAAAGCCGTTCCGAACATCCAATCGGCGAAGCCATTGTTCGCAAAGCAAAAAACGAAAACGTGCAAACGCGAAAAATCGAATCTTTCCAAAATCAAGTGGGCGCCGGCATTTTTGCAATTATTGACGGCAACGCTGTTCTCGTTGGAAACAGAAAATTAATGAATTCCTATTCAATAAAAATAGACGACGCCGAAGAAAGCATTAAACGCTTTAGCTCTCAGGGCAAATCCATTGTGCTTGTGGCTATTAACGGAAAGCTGGCTGGTTTGCTGGCGGTCGCGGATCCAATCAGGGAAACATCCAAACAAGCTATTGAAGAATTGAAAAAGTTAGGGCTCAAGGTAATTATGATTACCGGCGATAATCAACTTACCGCCGAGTCAATTGCCCGCGAGGCTGGCATCGAACGCTACTTTGCCGAGGTTCGCCCCGAAGAAAAAGCCACTAAAGTTAAAGAGCTTCAGAAACAAGGCGAAATTGTGGCAATGGTCGGAGACGGCATTAACGACTCGCCCGCTCTGGTTACGGCGGATTTGGGAATTGCAATAGGCACGGGAACCGACGTGGCTATTGAATCTTCCGACGTTACTTTAATTAAAGGAGACTTGCGCAGCGTTGTTACAGCTATTAAACTTTCTAAGAAAACAATCAGAACAATTAAACAAAACTTGTTCTGGGCTTTTGTTTACAACACTATTGGGATTCCATTTGCGGCGCTTGGTTTCCTGAACCCGATTATCGGAGCGTTGGCAATGTCCTTTAGCTCCGTTTCGGTCGTTAGCAATTCCTTACGGTTGAAGCGCGCTAAAGTTTAATTTTTTTCGCCCCTGTGAAACGGAATCCGCCTCTCAAGCGCTTAGGCATTTGGAAGGCGGATTTTTTTAATTAAAATAATCAGCGCCGTAAGAAAACCATTTTTGTTAATTTATTTAATCCTGCAAATCATCCTAAAATGCTTTTAGCCGGCTGGGTTTTTAAGGCGGGGAAAAACCGGGAAATCAAAAAAAGGCGGCTCTAAAAAGCCGCCCTTCTTCGCTTATTGAAAAAAGCCTTTAACTACAACCGGTAGTGGCTCCGCAAGTAGTGCATTTCAAGCAAGTTCCGTTACGAACCATTGTCATGCTCTGGCACTCGGGGCAAACGTCCCCCGTGTAGCCCATGCTGCGTGCTTCTTCAACTTTTTTAATTGTGGAAAGAGCTTTAGCCCTTTCGGCGCGCGTGTTTTCAATTTCGCTTCCGTTATTCTCGCCATTGGAAGTGTCCAGATCAATAAGCCGCTCGCTAACAACTTCTTCCCGTTCGAAATCCGTGTCGAAAACATTTCCTCCCGAAGCGTAACCATCCAGCCTTGCCGTAGTCGTCGGTTCAAGCGTTTCGTCTTTATTGACGTGCGCCAAATCGTTCCTGCCAAGGTAAGTAATAGCCAGCTCGCGGAAAATGTAATCAATAACCGAAGTCGCCATTTTAATTCTTGAGTTGCCGGTAACAATTCCGCTCGGCTCGAACCTCGTGAAAATGAACGCGTCTACAAATTCCTCCAGCGGAACGCCATGCTGTAATCCAAGCGAAATTGCAATGGCAAAACTGTTTAATAAGCTTCTGAAAGCGGCTCCTTCCTTGTGCATATCGATGAAAATTTCGCCAAGCTGGCCGTTTTCGTATTCGCCAGTACGAATGTAAACCGTTTGACCATTAATCTTGGCTTTTTGAGTATAACCTGTGCGCCTGTCCGGCAAGCGGCGCCTTTTGGCAATGTAACGGTGAATAATCTTCTCGGCTATTTTAACAATCTCGGCTTTTTCCTTTTCTTCAATCAGTTCTTCAACTTCCTCGTCGCTCATTGCGTTTAACGGTTGGGAAAGCTTCGAACCGTCGCGGTAAATAGCGTTTGCTTTAAGTCCCAGTTTCCAGGAAAGCATGTAAGCTTCCTTAACGTCTTCTACAGTAGCCGATGCCGGGAAATTGATCGTTTTCGAAATAGCGCCGGAAATAAAGGGCTGCGCCGCAGCCATCATTCGGATGTGCGCTTCCGGTTTAATGAATCTCGTTCCCTTCTTTCCGCATTTGTTGGCGCAATCGAAAACAGGATAATGCTCGTGCTTTAAAAACGGAGCGTTTTCAATCGTCATCGTTCCGCAAACGTAATCGTTGGCTGAAGCGATTTCCTCCGCCGTAAATCCAAGCTCTTTCAGGACGTCAAGCTCGGGATCGTTAATTTGTTCATCGGTAAAGCCAAGGTTATTTCTCAGGAAATCATCCCCAAGCGAGTAACGATTGAACGCAAACGACAGCTCGAAAACCGAAGGCAACATTGCCTCGATTTTGTTCAGCATGTCCCGCGTAAATCCCTTTGCAAGCAATGTTTCGTGATTAATATAGGGACAGCCTTTTAACGTAGCATGCCCTTTTGCGTAATGAATTATTTCGTTTATTTGATCGTTGTTGTAGCCTAATTTTTTCAGCGCAGAGGGAATTGCCTGGTTAATGATTTTAAAATACCCGCCGCCAGCTAATTTTTTGAACTTGACCAGCGCGAAATCGGGCTCTATTCCAGTAGTGTCGCAATCCATTACCAAGCCAATTGTTCCCGTTGGCGCAAGCGTTGTTACCTGAGCGTTCCGCAAGCCCCACTTTGTTCCCCAATTTACGGCTTGATCCGCGTCTTCCCTTGCGGCTTTTAACAAATCCGACGGACAATATTTGGGATCGATACCCATCGGGAAAATCGTCAGATCCTCGTATTCCTCCTTGGGAACGTTGTAAGCGGCGCGCCTGTGATTGCGTAAAACTTTTAGCATCGATTCCTTGTTTAATTGATACTTTGGAAACGCGCCAAGTTCTTTAGCCATTTCCGCCGAAGTAGCGTAAGCTTTCATGTGCATTATTGCCGTAATTGCGCCCGTGGTGGCGTAAGCTTCCTTGCTGCCGTAAGGCAAGCCCTGCCTCATCAAAAGCGAGCCAATATTGGCGTAGCCCAATCCCAACGTTCTGAAATTGTAACTGTTCCAGGCAACTTCCTTGCTTGGATACTGAGCCATTAAAACGCTGATTTCCAAAACTATTGTCCACAATCTTGTTGCGTGACGAAACGCTTTAATCTTAAATACGCCTTTTTCCTCGTCGTAAAATTTTACTAAATTCAACGAAGCAAGGTTGCAGGCGGTATCGTCCAGAAACATGTATTCGCTGCACGGATTAGAGGCTTTAATTTCCCCGCTTGCCTTGCACGTATGCCATTCGTTTATTGTTGTGTGAAATTGCAAACCCGGATCGGCGCAAGACCACGCGGCATAAGCGATTTGGTCCCACAAATCCCGCGCGCGTAATGTTTTGAACGGTTTGGGAGCGCGGCCTTCCTTAGCTGCTTTGTGTTTTTCCGTCCGCCAGTAAAGGTTCCAATCCCCGTCGTCTTCCACCGCTTGCATGAATTGATTTGTAACCCGCAAGGAATTGTTCGAGTTCTGTCCTGAAACCGTTGCGTAAGCTTCGGAATTCCAATCGACGTCGTAAACCGGAAATTCGATCTCCTTGTAGCCCATTTTAGCCAGCTGAATTACTCTGTCGATGTAAGCGGCGGGAATGTTCGCTTTCCTTGCTTCCGCCACCGCTTTCGCCAATTTTTTGTTTGATTTTTTATTGAACCTGTCGTTTTCGGGGTGCTCTTCGTAACAGGCTTGCATTATTTTGTTCAAATGATAATTGCAAGCTTTTGAACCAGCCACCAAAGCCGCCACTTTTTGTTCTTCAATTATTTTCCAATTAATGTATTCCTCAACATCGGGGTGATCGGCTTCCAGCGTTACCATTTTTGCCGCGCGTCTGGTAGTTCCGCCGGACTTAATTGCCCCTGCTGCTCTGTCCCCAATTTTCAAGAAGGACATTAATCCGGAAGATTTTCCTCCACCGCTCAACGGTTCGTTTTTGCCGCGAATCTCGGAGAAATTCGTTCCGGAGCCCGAACCGTATTTGAACAACCGCGCTTCCCTAACCCACAAATCCATTATTCCGCCTTCGTTAACCAGGTCGTCTTTAATCGATTGAATGAAGCATGCGTGCGGCTGCGGGTGCGTGTAGGCGTCCTCGGAACGCTTTAATTCTCCGGTTCGGAAATCTACGTAATAATGACCCTGAGAAGGACCATTAATTCCGTAAGCCCAATGCAGCCCCGTGTTAAACCATTGTGGTGAATTTGGCGCCGCCATTTGACGCGCTAACATGTAGCGCAATTCGTCGTAAAAAGCCAGCGCGTCTTCCTCTTCATTAAAATAACCGGCTTTCCATCCCCAGTAAGTCCAAGTTCCTGCAAGCCTGTTGAACACCTGCCGGGAATCGCTTTCATGCGTAAATCTTTCCTTTTCCGGCAAACTCTCCAGTCTTTCTTCGTCCGGCTCCGAACGTTGAAGCCATGCGGGAACTCCTTTCTCTCTTACTTTTTTGACGAATCGGGGAACGCCCGCTTTCCTGAAATATTTTTGAGCTAAAATGTCGGTAGCTACTTGCGACCAGCTCTTTGGAACGATTACCTCGTCCATGTAAAAAACCTGCGTGCCGTCGGGATTTTTAATCTCTGATACGCGGCTTACAAATTCAATGCCTGAGTAAGCGTCCTCCCCGGCTTTGGTAAAAAACCTGTTTATTTTCATTGCTACCCCTGAAGTTTGATTTATTTAAAAATATGTCCTGTTAGACTAAGTCGATCTTAGCAGCGGCTTCGTTGTCTTTTCCTCAGAAAAACTGGGGTTGAAACTTAAGAAGAAAATTTTTTTTAAGCAATATTTTAAATTTTATTAATTAAATAAAGACTTTTAAGTCAATTGTTGTAAAAAAAATTTCAGCTTTCTTTTTGTGGTTTTTAAGTTGAATTCAGTGATTTTTTAATCGGTAGATGCGTAGAATGCCGGGAATAAATTATTTTATATTAGTAAATAATTTTTACGTTAATTCCGATTTTGATTTTTTGATCGGTAATTTTTCCCTTCGCTTATTTCAGCGACTTCAAAACAATGAGAGTAATATCGTCGCTTTGAGGAGATGCGTTCCTGAATTTTTCTTCGGAATTCAGAATTTTATTTAAAATACTCAAGCAACTTTCAGTTGGCAAAATAGTGGTTAGCTCCCGCTTTAATCTTTCCTCGCTAAAAATTTCTCTATTCAAATTCATCGATTCGGTCAATCCGTCCGAGTAGAATAAAAGCAGGTCGTCTTTTTTTAATTCAATTTGAATTTCTTCCAAATTCTCGTCAAAAATTTTTTTCTCGGCAAGTCCTACGCCAATGCCTGAAGGCTGAAATTGAAGCAACCTGCCGTTTCTTTTAATCAACAAAGGCGTGTGACCGGCTCTGGCGTAGCTCAACGTTGAAGTTCGCGAATTGTACAATGCGAGGGACATTGTAATGAACCAATTTTTCTTGATGTCCCCGAAAATTTCCCGATTAATTTGCGAGAGTATTGTAAATGGTTTTTTGCCGGACTTACAATAAAGGCGCATCATGGTTTGAATTTTAGACATGTAAAACGAGGCGGAAAGTCCCTTACCGGAAACGTCAGCCACAACAACGAAAAGTTCGTCTTCTGAAACTTTAATTAAATCAAAATAATCGCCGCCAATCTGCAATGCGGGAATCATTCTGCCGCAAATTTCAATCGACTGCATTCGTGGAAAGTCCTTTGGCAATAGGCTTTCCTGAATTTTTTTTGCGTTTTCGATGTCCCGTTCAAGCTTTAATTTTTCCGCCTCGGATTCGTAAAGTCTTGCGTTCTCGATTGCCACGGCCACTTGATTAGCGGCTGCGGTTAGCAACTCAATATCTTTGCCGGCAAAGTTTGCGCCGGAATGCTTTAATCCGAACAACAACAATCCCACAATTTTACTTTTTACAATCAATGGAATTATTGTGTGAATTTCCTCCTTAGCCAAAAGCTTGTAATCATTGGGGAATACGGTCTCGAAGTCGGAATCCTCAATAACGGCAGGTTGATTTAAGCGTTGTTTTCTTTCAATAAATTTTTGCAAATTTGAATCTTCGTCCTGCAGCGTAAACTCGTCGCTTCGGGTGCCTTCCCCGCGTTTCAAAACGTATGCGCCTTTTCCATCTTTCAACAAAATCGCAAAATGCTTAATTGAAAGCGCGTTCACAAAAGTTTGAATAGTTGTATCCAAAATGTTTTCCAATCCGATAATGCTCGCAATTTCGCCGGAAAATTTCAAAATAACTTTTTGGTAGGCAAATTGCTCGGGGTAAAATTTTTTCGTTAATAATTCCTGAAACTTGTCTTTTGTGGACTGAAACACAATAGCAAACAAAATGAAAATAATTGCTGTTAACACTCCCTGATATTCCGTGCTTAACGCCTGCCCGATGTTTTCGCCCAGAACGTAAATCACTAAAAAGTAAATTACCGCAAGCGTCACTGTGGCTATTCCGTAAAGTATTGCGTTTTTAACTACCTCGGTTACGTCCATTAAAGAATATCGGAAAATCGAATAGCCGAAAGCGACGGGAATAATCGCCACGGCAATAATGGGCATGAAATATTCGGGCGAATTAAAAACTGTGTCGGCTAAAACATTAGCCAAAGTTGAAGTGTAAACAATCGCCGCCACTCCTATTGCGTACGCCGTTAAAATAATAAATATGGCGCTTCGCTCCCGCTTCTGCTCGAGTTTCAAATAACTTCTGAAAAGCGAAACCAAACCAACTACGAGACCTACGAAAATTAAGAACGATGGCAATCCTATTGTCATCATTAGAATGATTACAGGTTGATTAAAAAGATTAACGGGTGAAAAGTAGAAATAAGAAAATCGAAGGATTAATTCTAGAGCCAACAGTGCAGTGGGAAAGATGTAAAGAATTTTTACCGTGTATTTCTTTGAAATGATTTTTGCCTTGCGCGGAAAGACCCAGAAAAAATGCACAAGTACGAAAGGTAAATAAGACGAGCCGATTAACGAAAGCAAATCTACGGCGATTACAAGCCAGTTGATTGAGAAGTAGGGATTCTGCATAAAACCAACAATGAAAAAACTTGAAGTGGAGGTAAGCGTAAAAAAGACGCCGATTAAATAAAATAGCTTTTGTGCTTCGCCGTCGGGCTTGGCTAAGATTACTACAAATCCGACAATTAGCCAAATGAAAGAAAGAAGCGCGTAACCCAGCGCCCGGAAATTAATGAGCTTTTTAATTTTCACTTTTGCAATAAAAGTTTGCCCGCCCCGTCTTATTAAATAATTTGCGCTGTCTCCTTCGGCAACGTTGTTCAAAATAAATTGCGCGTAACGGGCGCTCTTAACTTCTCTACCGTTAATTGCAAGCAGTTGGTCGCCGTCCCGAATTCCCGCGTTCCACGCCACACCGCCTTTCTTTACCAGTCTGATGAAAATTGCAGTGGAATCGGGAGTAATTTTTTTTGAATGCCACAGGCATTCGTCGTTCGATTGCGGTGCTATTTTCAAAATGAAAAATAGATTAACCGCGTTCAAAAGCGTTAGCGCAACGCTTAAACCAATGATTAAATTCTTTTTATATTTAATAAAAAAATATTTCATTCCCGAACCGAAATTATTAACGCGGTAATGTCGTCGGATTGTTCAAAATTATTTGCGTGTTTTTTAACATCAAGCAAAATTTCATCTAACAATCCGGCGGAGGAACCCTTAAATTTTTTAACAATTTTAACGAGCCTTTCAAGGGAATATTCTTGCAGCTCTGAATTCATTGCTTCGGTAATGCCGTCGGTGAACAAAACAATCCTGTCTCCAGAACTTAACTTAATAGTTTCGGACTTGTAAGGAATCATTGTGGGAGCAACGCCCAAAAGCATTCCGCCCGTTTTTAAAAAGCTTGTTTCGTTATATTTCCGCCAAATCGGCGGATTGTGCCCTGCGTTCACAAAAGTAAACGTCATTTCATTTTCGTCAAGTATGCCCCAAAAGAACGTAATAAAATTTCCCATAGTAGTATTTTCGGAAACCAAATCGTTCAAAATGTTTGTGGCTTTGTCCAAAGGAAGCTCTTGTTTGCTAATGGATTTAAGGAATGCCTGCAAGTTTGCCATTAACAATGCGGCTTGAACTCCCTTACCCGAAACATCGGCAATTGCCACGAGAACTTTCTTCTCCGAAAGTCTTATTGCGTCGTAATAATCGCCGCCTACTTGTCTTGCGGATTGGCTTACGGCGGCAAAATCGAATTCCGAGCTTTCAGGAAGTTTTGCTGGCAACAGGCTTTTTTGAATTGACTTGGCTGTTTCCAGCTCTTTTTCAATTTTCTTTTTCTCAATAATTTCTTCAATCATTTTTGAATTTTCAATCGAAATAATTGCAACCGAAGCCAGCGAAGCCACAAACTCCGAGTCGGACTTGGCAAACGGCTTTCCGTTCTTCCTTTCGCCCAATAATATCAAGCCTTTCGTCTCCTCTTTAAATCGCATTGGGATAATCAGTCTTGTGCCCAAATCGAACAAATTTTTTTGAGAACTATCGGAAGCGCTTACAAACAAAGGTTCTTTAAGCAACGCATATTCCTTTGGGTTTAATTCTTCAAACAAATCCTCTTTTTTGAACTTCGATTCAATAATTTCAACTCGCT
>JALWSN010000627.1 GCA_027080245.1 Ignavibacteriales bacterium
ACTTTATTTGCCTCCTGTTCTCTAATTTCTGCTTCCTTCCTTGCCGCCAGCAATCCCTTATTAACGGGCTTGCCATTAATTGCAATAGTATCCGTTCCCACAATAGTTATTGTATCTTGTTCGGAAGATTTTTTCTTGTGTTTCCCGTGAGCAAAAATTAAAGCGGTGGTAATTACAATAGTTAAAAATAATAAAAATTTATTTAAAAACATTTTATTTCCTCAATTATTTTACAATTCATAATTAAACCCTCCGCTAAAAAACAGGTCGGAATTTTCACTATCCAAAGGCAAGCTAAAAATAGCGCTGAAAATTAACCTTGGATTAAAAGCGTAATTGTAACCGAAACTCAATTGCTTAGGCGGAACATGCCCTTGAATGATTGTTGAATAAGAATCGTACCCCAAGTACAGGGATTGGTTGTTAGAGCCTAATAAATATCCAACACCCGCGCTTAAAGTAAAAGGATTATCCACTCGCGAACCCACGACTTCGCCCAAAGTCAAGTAACCGAATTGTGCAAAAAGTAAAAATCGTTCAAAATTTTTTCTCAGTCCTATTGCCGTGAAATAGTCGAATGAACCGCTGCCAATACCCAGAGATTTCGAAGCGGTAGGCGCTTTCACGTATCCGTCCAGCGATACAGCAGGGAAAAGAGCGCCTTGCGAAATTATTTCGTAGCTTAAGTTAAAATAAAGATCGCCAAAGCCTAGCGCCATGTGGTTTTCCTCTTCCGAATGGAGGATTCCGCTTGTATTTGTAGCCTTAGGTATTCCGCCGCTCTTGTCCGCCGAACCATTTGAGCTGATTGCCACAAAGGGAATATTCAGGCTCAGGAACAAATCCCGAGCCTGATATTTAATCCCATTGTAGAAAAACACGCTTGAATATTTTGCGCCGTCTTCAAATTTTCCGCTAACAAACTGCACATAGGAGTTCACGAAAAATTTACCCTGCGCAAATACCGAATTAACAGCCGCTAATGCGGTAATCAACGTTATTATTCTTAATGTTTTCATTTCTTGTTGTTTTTAGTTTTGTTTAACTTCTTTTCCATTTTATTAAGAACATTGTTGTAATCTTTCATTACATTTTTCATGTTCTTCATCATTTCGTTCATGTTCTTAACCATATCCGGATCGTTCATCATGTTTTTGTTTTTCATCATATTGTTCATGGCATCGAGCATGCTTTTAAGATTTTGGGACATTACATTCATGTCCCTCATCATCATTCCATTGCCTTGCGCGGCGTTCATCCCGCCGTGCATGCCCATCATGCCGGCGTTGCCTTTGGCGGCGTTATTCATCTGCATATTGCCCATCATCTGATTTTTGCCGCCCGTATTTTGCATCATCTTTTGCATCATTGTTTGCATCTGATTCATGTGGTTCATCATCTGCTGCATGTTTTGTTGCATCATTTTTTGCATGTTCTGCATCATCATGTTTTGCATGTTGGCATTATTGTGCATGTTTTGGTCCATGTTCCTTTGTTGCGCTCCCACGTTCGAATAGAACATGAATATTGCGATAATCAAACCGCTAATTAATCCGAGTTTTTTTGTTAGATGTTTCATTTTATTTCTCCTTGTTTTGTTTTAGTTTGTAACCATGTTTTAAAAGATTCTTTTTTGCTTTTTCAAGAGTAACTTCCTTTAACTTCATTCCGCACAAAGGGCATTTGCCCGGCTTGTCGGAAATTACGTTCCAGTCCATTACGTCCTGAAAAACTTTTCCGTCATTATTTTTGTCAATCGCTTTCAAATCGATTGCGCCTTTGCGAACAACGCTATTGGGGGTCATGGACTTGTTGCCTTTCATCATCATGCCCATGTGTTTGTTCATCATTTTTTTGCCGTTAGTCGCCATGGAATCGCATAAAGCGCTCCCTTTTTGACCATGCGTCATCTGATTGCAGCCTGCTTTGGATGAATCCGGCTTACTTTGCGCAAAGGCCGTAGTGGTTAAAATTGCCGCGGCTATTAAAAATAACGCGCTTATTTTTGCTTTTTTAATCATCCTATTTCTCCTTTTCTTTTTGTTAAATATTAAATAAATTAACTGCGTCTTCTTCTAAAAGAAGAGACGAAAAATCCCACGGTAGTTAATATCACGCCTAACCATATTAGCGAAATAAAAGGCTCAACGCTTAACTGCGCGGAAAGTTCCTCGGGTTTGGTTCTGTTTTTACCTCCCAATTCTTTAATTTTAAGAACAATGCCTCCCGAGGCGTTTACTTTAGTTAATGAAAAAATTTTCCCGAGCGCTTTCAGCGTATCCGGGTTGTAGTAACTTTTATTGTTTCTTAATTCCAATTCCGGTTCCGCAATAAAAGCTTTTCCTTTCTTTTCAATCAAAAGCTTAGCCGATACTTTTACCGTTCCGCCGGCGGATAAGTCTTTTGCGGTTGAATGATTGGATTTAATTTTAATGAGCTTTACAAGCTCGTCTCCTATTTTTTCCGTTTCGCCTTTCTTCAGACTGAGCGTTTTAACGTTCTCGTTTTTAGCGGCTTTTAGCC
>JALWSN010000628.1 GCA_027080245.1 Ignavibacteriales bacterium
GCTAAAAAGCTTAATATTAAAGGGGAAGAGCTGCCCCGGGTTTTTAATCAGCTTGATTTTCTTAAGCGAGTGAATGCCGGCGAAAAAGTGGAGTTGGGGAAAAAGGTTGCAATAATTGGAGGAGGAAATTCCGCAATGGACGCTGCCCGAACTGCAAAAAGATTGGTTGGCGAAAATGGCGTAGTTACTGTTCTTTACAGAAGAACAAAGCGGGAAATGCCTGCGGACAAAGAAGAAGTCCATGCCTTAGCCGAGGAAGGCATTGAGATCATTGAAAAAGTAGCGCCGCTTAAGATTAAATCTGGAAATAATGGACTTTCTATTTTACTTTCAAAAGTAAAGTTAGCCGAAGCGGAACATGACGGGCGACCAAAGCCTGAATTAATTAAGGGAAGCGAATTTTCTCTGTTGTTTGATTCAATAATAACAGCTATTGGACAGGAATTAATCCTTGATTTTTTACCTGAGGGAAGAATAGAGATTTTGGGCAATTCGAACAAAACAAATTTGGACAATATTTTTATTGGCGGCGACGCTTTGAGGGGAGCGGACTCTTTAATTAATGCAATAGCGGACGGAGTTAAAGTTGCCGAAGAAATTTTAATCAGGATTAAAAAGGAAAAAATTAGTTATTTAAAAGAGAAGAAAAATTATTCCCTGTTGGATTTTCAAAAGAAAATATCGATTAGAAAATATCCGGCTGAAGAGAAAGTTAAAAGTACGGAGGCAAAGCTTAATTTTGATTCCGTTCATATTGCGATGACAAAAAGAGAGGCAATCGAGGAAGCGGAGCGGTGTTTGTACTGCGATGAAATTTGCAACATTTGCGTTACAGTTTGTCCGAATTTAGCTAACGTTCATTTTAAAGCGGAACCTAAAACCTTTGATGCTCCTGTTATTTTTAATAACAACGGAAAAGCGGAAATTAAATCGTTTGAAAAAGTAAGTTTTGTTCAGGACAATCAAATAATTAACATTGGCGACTTTTGTAATGAATGCGGCAATTGCGCCACTTTTTGTCCTACTGCCGGAGCGCCGTACAAAACCAAACCGAAATTTTTCCTTTCCGAAAAAACCTGGCTAACGGAAGGAAGCGGCTATTACTTGAAAGGGAATACTTTAAAATACTTGGGCGAAAACGGGCTCGAGTCTTTATTTTTTAATGATAGCGGGACAAAATTGATTTACGAAAACAAATTTGTGAAAGTTTCTTTTAACGCAAAGAATTTTTCGCTGGAAAGTGCTGAAATTATTAGCGAATTTTCAAATGAAATAATATTGGCTAAGGCGGCGGAGATGTGCTTCTTACTCTCTAATTTGAAAAATGAATCATTATTCAATTAAGAATTTTAACATTAACTTTTGCCTGAAATAAATTTCTCTAAAGTAAAAGGGTTCAACTACAGACTGGAATTCGAGTTAAGCACCTTTAATATTTAATAAAAACGGCAAATCCTTTTTCCACTAACAAATCATTAACGTTAATAAATTTACCCGACTCATTCTTTACCCAAATTTCGCCTAGGTAACGTCCGTATTTTCCTTTTCTGTCCTTAATTGTTTGGACAGTAATCTCTTTACCCATTATTAACTCCCGCAAAAAATCTCTGGCTTTTAGTCCCTCCACCCTTTGCTCGCCTTTTAGCTCCGGCGCATTAATTCTTGCCAGCCTTATTTTTACCTTCCTAAAAATAACGTTTAATCCCAAGTCGATATTTACGGTAATAGTGTCTCCGTCGTACACTTTTATTACGAGTGCTTTGTAATGATAAAGATAATTTTCCATTTTAATCCCTCTTACTTATCTTTCAATAACTTAATAAATTTTAATAATGAAAAATACGTCAAAAATATTTTTTTGTTTGCTAATTATTTCAGGCGTGATAAATGCGCAGTTTAAATTAAGAAGCGTAAATATCTCTGTAGGGGTGGGTAGTATTCAAAGCGCATCGCCAAACTTAACTACTTTTGATTTTCAATCGGGAATTGAGTTTTCGACAAATCAAAAATTAAATTACAAAATAAATTATTTTTACTCGAGGAAAGTAGAGTATTTCTTACCGGAAAACAGAAGCAATAAATATTACCCTTTTGTTTCAGGACTTTCGGCGCTTGTTGGATTAACTCAGATGAACGGCAAATTTATTTTCGATGAAGGATTAGGTGCGACTTACGTGAATAATGGAATCTTTAATTCGGGTTCTAATTATTCTATGGGTTTGGCTTTTTCTTTTTCGGCACGATTGATTTTACATCAGTCGCGGAAGAAAGGTTGGGAAATTGGAATTTTCACAGGAATGGTTCAAACATTTGGCGCAGAGGCTTTGAGAAGGGTTAATATTAATGTGGGCGTTTCTTACATCCTTTCTTTGCCGATTTTATAGCACGGTAAATTTGGTTAAAAACTTCGTTGTGAAACAATTTTGTAAAAGAAATTAACAACTTTTAACGCTGTTTAATTATCCTCGCCGCTTACCAAAGATTAAAACTTTGAATAAGAAAATGAGTATATTTAAA
>JALWSN010000629.1 GCA_027080245.1 Ignavibacteriales bacterium
AATTTATCGTAATCGGATTTAACTTCCTCAGAATAATTTGTAACGTCGAATTGGTAAGCGTAAGGCTCGATGTTCATTTTTTTAAGTTCCTCGAGCTCTTCCAATCTTCTTTTCATTAATGCATTCAAATCCTCTTCAAAATTTAACTTTTCCAATTAAATCCTCCGTCTTGTTTAGCAAATTTTTAAAATTAAACTTTAAATATAAGCATTAGTTTTGAATTTTGAACTGCAAATAAATGGCGGGGTTTGAAAGTATTAAGGAATAAGTCTTAAGTAACGAGTCTTAAGCAATAAGTCCCTGTCTTTTCCTTTGAGCCTCTGAGCCTTTTTCCTTTTCCTCGCAGCTTGTTTTTTCGCCCCGCAGCTTGAAGTGCGAAAAACTAATCCGCGCTAAAGATATTTCTTAGCAATTTTCCGTTAACAAACTCAACCAATTACCCCGAAATAAGAACCAAGCACAAAAAATTCTAAAAAACGAAATTCGCATCAATCATCCAGCTTGTCGTATCGAAACCCAAACAAAGCGTGGGTGGAGTAGGACTTGTTTTGGCGTATCCCGCATAATTCCTGAAAATGCGAATCATCCAATTATCCACGTCCGTAACCCTGTACTCAGCATTTGCGGTTTAAGATTTATTTCATTCCGCCAACCCGTACTTTTTAATTTTGTAACGCAAAGTTTCGCGCGGGATCTTAAGAAGTTGAGCTGTTTTGCTTACATTAAAATTAGATTTTTTAAGAGCGTTTTTAATTATTTTTTCTTCAAAATTACCAAGAATATCATCTAAAGATTCTTTACCCAACAAAATTTCTTCCGCTTCTTCAAGGCAATTTAATTCGGTTTTGTTTTTCAATAATTCCGCCGGAAAATCGCTCAACTCAATAAATTCGGAAGTTGTTAAAATAGAAACCCTCGCTATTAAATTTTTCAATTCCCTTACATTTCCCGGCCAATCGTAACTCAGCAAAAATTTTCTGGCTTCTTCGGTAAAGCCTTTAATATTTTTCTCGAATTTCTTATTGTAGAAATCCAGGAAAAACTTTGCCAAAATCAGAACGTCTTCTCCCCTTTTGCGCAAAGGGGGAATGGAAATTCTCAGTACGTCAAGTCTGTAGTAAAGGTCTTCCCGAAATTCTTTCTTTTCAATTGCTTCTTTCAAATCTTTGTTAGTAGCGGCAATAATCCGGATATTAAGCCCAATATCCTTAGTTGAACCCAAACGCCGGAACTTTTTGTCCTCCAAAACCCGCAGCAATTTCGCCTGAAGCTGCAAACTCATTTCGCCAATTTCGTCAAGGAAAATTGTTCCGCCTTCGGCTTTTTCAAAAATACCAATTTTACGCCTTTTAGCGTCGGTAAACGCGCCTTGTTCGTAACCAAACAATTCACTTTCCAGAAGATTATCGGGAATGGAAGCGCAGTTTATTTCCACAAATTCTTTGCCGTTTCTCGGGCTCAATTTGTGAATTGCCTTAGCGGCTAATTCCTTCCCAACGCCGCTTTCGCCTGTAATCAGAACGGTTTCCTCGTCGTATTTGGCAAATTCAACAATTTGCCTTTTTACTTTCAGGATTTTCTCGCTCGAGCCTAAAATTTCGTCAATCGATTCGCGGGAAATTTTTTCGGCTTCAAGAGCTTGAACTTTTTTCTTTAACTCTAACGTCTCAAAGCCAAGTTTTGTAATAAGTTTAATTACGTCGGCTTTGAAAGGCTTTTTAATGTAATCGTAAGCTCCTAATTTAATTGATTGAACCGCCGACTCCACCGAGGCGTAACCTGTCATTATTATTACAAGCAAACCTGGCTGGCGTTTTTTGATTTTCTTAAGAACGTCCAATCCATTCATATCGGGCAGATTCAAATCAAGGAAAACCAAATCCACTTTTTCCTTTTCAATCCGTTTCAGCGCGCCTGTTCCGTTGCTTTCAATAATTATTTTGTAATCCTCGTTTTCGAAAATGCTTTTTAGCGTTAGCTGAATAAACTCTTCGTCGTCGATTACTAAAATTGTTCTCTGCTTCATGTTCTTTTTAATTAATTAAAAAATAAGATTCAAAAGTAAGCATTAATAATTTAAAATTAACCAATAGGCAAATAAATTGAAAACTTAGCGCCGCCAAGGGAAGAATCTTCCACAAAAACTTTTCCGCCATGTTCGTTAATAATTGTGTGAACAATAGCCAAACCCAGTCCCGTTCCGTTGGGGCTTTTACTAAAAAACGGCTCGAAAACAAACGGTTTGTCATCGTCGGCAATTCCGTTTCCCGCGTCTTCGATTGAAATAAAAATCCATTTCGAATTTATCTGCTCCGTATGCTCGAAACTAAAATTTTTAATTTTCGAAGAAATTCTAATTTCCCCTCCGTTAGGCTGCGCTTGGATTGAATTCATTAAAATATTTAAGAAAGCCTGACGTAATTTGCCAGCGTTCGCTTTGAATGCAGGCAAATTGTTGCTTGTTTCCACTTTAATTCCCACATTATTTTTCTTTGCGATATTCTTAATGAAATCCAC
>JALWSN010000630.1 GCA_027080245.1 Ignavibacteriales bacterium
TCTTTCAACTTCATATATCTCTCCTTAGTACTTGTTCAAACGAAACCTCTTTCCAAATCCTCTTTTCATAACAATAACAATAAAAAGCCTTTTTTTCATCATCGACAAATATCATTCTAATCCACCCGTTGTATACCAACTCGGATACTTTATGGATTTTATCTACAACTTTTTTATATTTTTCAAACGGTGCCTGCACAAAAGTAATAAGTCTTATGGGCTCATGATAGGGCTTTCCTTCCAAATGCACACTCTGTGCCGCAAGTCCGGTTCTAAGGTCGCTCAAATTACCGCTTATGACTCCAAACTTTCCTATAACATTATGATATACTTTACTCTCACTTCCGAAAGCCACATTGTCAACACTTGAAAAAAAGTGCTCCATATTTATCCATTCACCGACCACAAGTGCTCCGGATAAAATTATCTCTAAAAAACTGCCTGTTTTATCCCTTTTGTAGTCATAAGAGTGTAGAAAAGCTCTGTTTTCGAGTTTTATATTTTGAGATAATTCTCTTTTTCCTATAAAAAAGGAGTGGTTGGAGCTTAGTCCCCATTCAGGTCTTGGCTGAGACCAGTCGTATGCATTTTTTTGGATAAATTTTAGAGCTTTTTCCCTGGAGAGGTTTTTGGCAAAAGGAAGCTTTTTGCTCCTTTCATATGCCGAAATCTCTGTGGCTTTCTTCAAATCATTTTCAATCTTTTCAATCTCTTTTGCATACTTTTTGGGCAAATTCTCTTTTTCAAGGGTTATCTCATCTGTTACCGTATTGTGAATACCGCTTATAAAGATTGTTTTTAGAGGTATATTTATACCGGAATTCTTCAGTGTTTTTTTGATATCAGGTTTATTTAGAATGTATGATAACACTCTTGCATTTATTTCACTGCTGTTGCCCCCGCATGCTCCGCAGTCAAGGGCTGATTCATAAGGGTTGTTTTCTGATTGGCTTTTGTGACCCATGAAGATAACATATTTTGCAAACTCATTCTCTATCCCTACAATTTTCAGTGCATTTTCCGCATAAAAAAGCTGTTCTTCAAAAGAAAATCCCACTTGTTTCATCTTTTCTATCTGATGACTCATATCATAATGTGATATTTTGTATTTTTCTCTTAAAAGTTTTATCAACTCTATCTCTTCAAAATTCATAAGTTTGAAAGTTACACCAAAGCCGGTCTGAGGCCTGTTTGTTTTATCATTCAAATCAACACAGTCAAATTTGGAAACAGCCATTTTTCTTATCTCTTCAATTTCATTTTCATGCTTTTTGGCTTTGATTTGATATTTTTTCTTTAGCACTTCTTTTATAATGGCTCTTTGCAAAGCTTCAATCTGCTCCAAAATAAACTTTTTAGGATATTTGTCTATTATCCACTCTCCGTCATATTTGGTGTTGATATATTTTTTTCTAAAAGGCATATATTTCTCGATATAAAACGTTTTACCCAAAAAATCAAAACCGAAAAGTATGCCTATGGTCTCAACGGCAATATAAGGAGATAAAATCCCCTCTTTTACATCATGATAAATATGCTTCAGCACCTTCATCAACTCTTTTGAGTCATTTTTTTGGTTATTTTCAAATTTATACACTATATTTTTTGGTTTTATAATGGCCGGACAGAGGTTGGATTCGGTTCTGTTTTTAACATCTATAAATTTCAAAGGTACTCCAAAAAAACCTGCAATTCCAAAAGTCTCATATTTTCCTACACTTTCAACTGCCCTTCTTATGCTTTCAGACCTTACATCTATGCAAAAAAAGATCTGTGCATCTTTTTCCTCTTTTTTTATATATTGACTATTTAAAACAGTTTCATACATCAACTCTCTCATATACCCTTTTTCCATGGCTCTTAGCCAAACAAACCCTTCATTTTCCTCATAAAACCTGACTTGCTCGAGCAAAGAGGTAAATGAGAGGGTTTTAAAATACTCTATCGTATCTTTGTCTTCATTTTTTAAAAGCGTGTATAAAAACTCTGCTTCACATCTGCTCTCATGCTTTATTTCATCTTTTATATATCTTTGATAGAGCTTTAAAATCTCATTCTCGTCTCCATTTCTTAGCCACTCCTGAAAAGGTATGACATACTCTTTTAGCATCTGCTTTGAGTGGTACAAAACCCTCATTATACCCTCCGGTTGATGTAAAAAACTGACAAGATTTTCATAATCAGCATAAAAATTGTACTGCTTTTTTACAGTTTTTACGAGCATATAGGTATAGTACAGTTTTATTGCCAGCAAATCCTCAAGATAAGCCGGAGCTGTTTTTTGAAACTTGTAACTGCTGTTTTTGGACCTCCATCTTAAAAAACCTGTCCATCCGTGCTGTTTTGAAAATTCCAGCGTAAAGTATGTCTCCCACTGCTCTTTGGGAATTTTCAATTCATTAATGACATAATATATAATATCTTCTGCACTATCCGTTTTTTCAAGAAGTCTGCACAGCGGATCACTCTTTTTAAAAAATATATGGTCAAGCATAACAGAGTGTTTCCATG
>JALWSN010000631.1 GCA_027080245.1 Ignavibacteriales bacterium
GTCCGACTGCAAACCCCCACAGCTAACAACCATTTTGCTTGCGTATTCATTTTTGTTAGTAATTACAAGGGTTTCATCGCTTCTGCTTACTATTCCCCTTACTTCCTCGTTAAAAATAAATTCAACATCTTCGGCTTCCAACAATTCCTTGTATTTTTCGGCTACCTGGGAATAATCAACAATGCCAGTCTGCGGCACGTAAATACCCGCCACACCGGCAACATGCGGTTCGTACTCTTTTAATTCTCCAGCCGAAAGTTTCTTCAAACCGCTTAAACCGTTCTTTTCCCCGCGTTCAAATAAAACGTTCAAATAGTTAACTTCTTCGTTGTTAGTCGCCACAATTAGCTTGCCGCACAGTTCGTATTTAACGTCATGTTTGTCGCAAAATTCGATCAGCTCTTTGTAGCCGGCTCTGCAATTAAGGGCTTTTAAGCTGCCCGGCTTGTAATAAATTCCGGAATGAATCACCCCGCTGTTGTTGCCCGTCTGGTGCCTGGCAATTCCGCTTTCTTTTTCAATAAATCTAATTTTGGAGGCGGGCATTTTTTCCTTTATTTTCAAACCCGTAGCAAGTCCCACAATTCCGGCTCCGATAATTGTAAAATCAAAATCCATGGGAATGTTCCTTAAATTAAGAGGGAAATATTTTTAACGCTAAAGTTCAAATTTATTTTTTGAATATTGATTCAAAAATCAAAAATAAAATTGTTTTACTTTAATTTAGATTAAAATCCGCTTGAAAGAACAGAAGAACAAAAATTTAACTAAAATAGAATCGCCGGGCTCCGTAATGTTGGAACCCGGCTAAAAATCACTTAACCAATTTACCGCCTTCAAGCAGCACTTCGTAAGAATAACCTGCGCCAAAATCTTTGCCTGCTATTACCACGCCTTTGAACTTAACTTTGCTTCCTTTGGCAACCATTTCATTCGTTGTAATCAACAAATCGTTTTTGCCTTTGAAATTAGTGCCATCCTGAATGTGAACCCAATTTCGTCCCATGATATTTGGGTTAAACTTAACCACCTTTCCGCTAACCTGAACAACTTTTCCTGCTAATTCTTTTTTCTTTTCGTAAATCTGAGCCACGCTGAATTTTCCCGCAAATTCCTTATCTTTCAGAGTAGCCTGTGGGCTGCGGTTAATCACTATTGGCGGTTGGTTCTTTAAAGTAAAAACGGCCGGATTAGTAGTAGCGTCCTGTACAAACAATATTTTGTCGAACGTTTTGTTCAATGTCTTGCTTTTAAAATTCTTCATTAAAAGCGATTGAGAGAAGTAAAGGTTTTGTCCTGTCTTCACGTTCATTTGATTCGTGGCGATCCAATAAACGTCGTTGTTTTCCTTAACTTTGAAATACGAATACCCGGCGGCGTCCCGCTTTTCAATAACGGTAACTTTGTGAACGCCCTTGGGCAATTTATTTTCTTTTTTCTTGTTTGCGGAACAAGCCGCGAACAAAATCAAAATCATTAAAAAAGAAATTGTTTTTCTCATCGTTTCTCCTATTTATTTTTATTTAATATTTCTTCTATTTGGTCCATTACTCTGTTCATTCTTTTCATTGTCAAATCAAACGCTTCCGGTCCGAGGGGGTCGATACCCGCTTTTCGTATTAAATTTATTGGGTAATCCGAACCTCCGCCCTTTAAAATGTTGAAATACTTGTCCACCGCGGGTTTCCCTTCCTCAATTATTTTTTCGGCGAAAGCCGTAGCGTAAATCAACGAAGTGGAATACTGGTAAACGTAGTAAGTGTAATTAACAAAGTGCGGAATGTAAGCCCACTCGTAAGCGATGTAAGGATCAACAACGCAAACGCTGTCTGCGCCATAGTATTTCCTTACAATGTCATAATAAATTTTGCTCATTATTTTGCCGGTAAGCGGCTGCGAGTTTTCAATTCTTTTGTGAATTTCCCATTCGAACTCCGCAAAGGAAGTCTGCCTGAAAATAGTGGTTCTTAACAATTCAAGGTAAGAGCCCAAAAGGAATAATTTCTCGGCGTCGCTTTTTGCGTGTTTAACCATGTAATCGTTCAACAATGTTTCGTTGCAAGTGGAAGCGATTTCAGCCACAAAAATCGGGTAGTCGCTTTTAATGAACGGTTGATTTTTATTCGAAAAATAGCTGTGCATTGTGTGCCCGAGTTCGTGAGCAAGAGTGGAAAGCGAATTGTAATCCCCATGCCAGTTCATTAAAATATAGGGATGATAGTCGTAAGCGGCGCCGGAAGAATACGCCCCGCTTTCTTTTCCCTTTGTGGGGTAATAGTCAATCCACCTGTCGTTAAAGGCTTTTCTAAGTGTCGCCTCGTACTCGTCGCCCATCGGTTTCAAGGCGTCCAAAATAATTCTTTGAGCTTGCGGAATAGTAAACTTCATTTCTACTTTTTTTACGATTGGAATGTAAAGGTCGTAATAATGAAGTTTTTTGAATCCTAACATTCGTCTCATCAGCTTTAGCATCCTGTGCAGCGTGGGCAAATTTTTGTTTATTTG
>JALWSN010000632.1 GCA_027080245.1 Ignavibacteriales bacterium
CTCTTGTTCTTTCTTCCTCTTTGGACAATTAAATTCTTCACTTCGATACCTTCGGCATCATCTTTTCTGTTTTCGTTATTTTCCTTCTACAAACATTCGACTCCTTCGGAGTCGGCGCTCCGGATGATTGGATTAATGGATTATTGGATGATCCGCCTACGTCCCGATAAATCGGAACTTCGGCGCGACAAGTCCGTCTTCTCCCGCATTCTGCGGGATACGCCGAGACAAGTCCGTCTTCGCCTTCACTTCGTTCAGGCTTCGCCGAGACAAGCTGGATGGATGGGGTCCTAATTTGGCATTATTTAATTACAATTTCCACTTAGTAATAAACTTACATGGTTTTTGACTTTGGAAGTTTTCTGTTTTTAAAGTTTGAATCTCGAAAATAAGGTTAGATTTTTTATTGAATTTTAACAAACTAAAATATCTTTTCGCGTTACACTCCCCCAAACCCAATCATCCATATATGCAATCATCCAATCATCCCCAAATACGGTTAAGGGCAGAAACTCCCCCAACCCCGAATGCAAAACGAAGGCAGCACGTAAATCCATTCATCATTCATAATTCATAATTAATATTCGTGCATTCGTGGCTTTACCCAAACCCAAATCTTCCTGAAACATTTCAGAAATATTTCTTTCCTTTCAAAGCGCCCAAATTCGCCCTAAATTTACGCTAAAAAAAAGGGAATAAAAGCAATGAAGCAGAACCTTTACGTATTTTCAGACACATTAATAAAAAGGAAACAAAACACGCTTTACTTCGAGCAAATAATAGAAGAAGACAACGAGGAGTTGGACCTAATGCGGGAAGAGTTCCTTTTCGACAAGGAAATACTGCTGCCAACGCGCGAAGCCAAATTCATGCCAGTAGAAAACATAGAATCCATAGTAACATTTGGCGCCGTACATTTTAATTCCAGGTTGCTCTACTTTCTTTCCCGCAACCAAATCCCGCTACACGTCCTAACATACCGGGGAAGATGGGCTGGCAGTTTTCTGCCGGCGGAGGGCTCTTCCTCGGCTCTTACCTTAATTAACCAAGTAAATGTGTTTACCAATGCCGAACAACGCCTAAAAATCGCAAAAGAAATAATTTCCGCCGCCGTTGCAAATACCCTGCTGAACCTTAACTATTACAATAACCGTTCGAAAGATTTGAGAGAACCAATTGAAATCATCGAAGAACTAAAAGAAGAAATACCTCACGCCTCCGACGTGGAAGAACTTTTAGGAATCGAAGGATACATTAAGCACAACTACTACAACTCCTGGCGCGTCATCTTCAACTATCCCGTAGAATTTTACGCGCGTAAAAGAAACCCGCCGCCGGATTTCATCAACACAATGATTTCCTTCGGTAACGCGCTCCTCTACACAATTGTCGCTAACCAAATCTACCAAAGCAAACTCTACCCTGAAATCGGCTTCATTCATTCACCCGGCGATAACAAACTAAGCCTTGCTTACGACGTTGCGGACGTCTACAAACCATTAATTGTGGACAGGACAATCTTCAAACTCGTAAACAAAAACATGATTTCCGAAAAAGGCTTCTTCCACAAACGAGGAGCTTGCATAATGAAAAAAGAAACCAAAAAGAAGTTCGTTGAAACATTCGAAGAGCGCTTGCTGAAAAAACAAAAAATCGAAGGATTTACAAAACGAGTAAATTACAAAAGAATAATTAGAGAAGATTTTTACAACCTTCGTAAATTTCTAAACGGCGAACCCGAAATAAAATTCTACAAGGCAAAATGGTGAAAAAAAGGATTAGAGTAATGTACTACATTTTGGTTTACGACGTGGCCTCGCCCAAAAGGCTGCCCAAAATTCTTAAAACCTGCCGCAGATATTTACACTGGGTTCAACGCTCGGTATTTGAAGGCGAACTTACCAAATCCCAATACATCGATTTGCGCGCCGAAATTAAAAGCATCATCAACAAAAAAGAAGATTCGGTAATATTTTTTGCAATCCGCAACCGGGAAACATTCACTAAAGAAACAATCGGAAAAGAACTTAACAAAATAACTAATTTTTTCTAATCATTTCTTAAGCCACGATAACTTTAATGAACCGCCTATTTGCTAATCTTGAACTTTACCCATAATCAACAATATTGTGGACAAACAAAAAATATTTTATTTTCATACAAAACAAATCCAATAATACTAAATTGTCGATGTAGTAAAAAAAAACCAAATTTAATTTTAAAAACTTGATTTTTTCTAAAAAAAACGTATTTTTAAAAACAGTTCTTTGAATTTTAGTAAGATCGACAATATTGCTAAAACAAGCTAAAATCACAATATACGCATTGAATTTAGCAGATTTTACGCTGTTTTAATCGGACTATTTTAGAATTGAGATTCAATTAAGACATTTGCTTTAGCTTCTTCTTCCGTCTGTTTTAATCGGACTATTTTAGAATTGAGATTATTCTGTTCGCTAAATTCATCTAAGCCTTTAGCCGTTTTAATCGGACTATTTTAGAA
>JALWSN010000633.1 GCA_027080245.1 Ignavibacteriales bacterium
GTAACGCTGATTGAAATGGCGCTGATTTTAAGATTTTAACCGTTTTATTCCAAATCCTTTCCTCTCAGGGAGCGCAAATGTCATCCCTCTGTGTTTAATCTGTGCGAATCTGTGGTTTTCTTTTTTACCACAGATTAACACGGATTATTTCACAGATTCTCTCAGATTAAATTAAGGATTAAATGCCGTTTACTTTCCATTACTTTTCCGTTCGCATTTTACCGTAATCAAAAAAATTATTTTGGGCAGGAGTGAATTTTGGTTTTAGTTATTTGATTTTATTTTATTAAATTTTGAGTCAAAAAAAATTAAAGTGGCAGATGAAAAAATTTGTTCTGATTATTTTCCTTTTCTTAGTTTTCAAAGTTAACGCGCAGGGGCTCGAACAAATCGGCTGGGTTTCCAAGTTCGGAATTGCCGTAGGGTTCACGCCCGTTTACGTTACGCCGGATTTAACTCCAATGAAACAAATGCTTGAAAATTTCGGCGCGGGCAATCTGGCTAACGGCGGAGTTTTAGGTTACGGCGGCGGGGGTTACGCTTACGTAATGGTCGTTAAAAATATTCGAATTGGCGGTTACGGCTTTTCGGCTTCAACTTCGCAGTCCAACGTTGTTAACGGATTAAAACGCGAAGCACAATTTACCTACGGCGGCGGGGCTTTTACGATTGAATACACTTTGCCTTCGGTTAAAAAAATAGGCGTTTCTTTTGGCGCGATGATTGGAGGATTTTCCTCCGAATTAACCTTAACTCAATTGAACAAGGATTTTGACTGGTCTAATTTCTGGAACGAATTCGACAGCAAAAATTCGTCTTCCAAAAATGTAACTCACAAATTAAGCAACAGCGGCTTTACAATAGCCCCCATTGTGAACGTCGACATTCCGTTCAATAGATTCATGGCTTTCAGAATTGGCGGCGGGTATTTGGTTTCGTTTAGCTCCAATTGGAAAGTGGACGACCGTTACCCCATTTCATTTGTGCCTCCAAGTTTAAAATCGGACGCATTTTTCGTTCAAGCGGGCGTATTCATTGGATTTTTTGTTTATTAAAAGTTGGTGAAAATGGGAAAGAAAGTTTTAGTTACCGGCGGCGCCGGGTTCATCGGAAGCAACTTCATTCAATACGCGGTTCCCAGAAGGGACGATTGGGAAATCGTGAATCTCGACAAATTAACTTACGCGGGAAATCTTGAAAACTTAAAGGAAGTAGAAGGCGCGGCAAATTACAAATTCGTTAAAGGGGACATTACCAACAACGAGCTTGTTAATTACCTTTTCGAAAAATACCGCTTTGATTACGTAGTAAATTTTGCGGCGGAATCGCACGTGGACAGGAGTATTCTGGGTTCGGAGGCGTTCTTCCGGACAAACGTGTTAGGCGCAAACGTTTTGCTGGAAGCCGCGAGGAGGTTCGGCGTCGAGAAATTTTTACAAGTCTCTACCGACGAAGTTTACGGTAGTCTTGGCGAGGAAGGCTTGTTCACGGAGCAAACTCCCCTTTCACCCAACAGTCCTTACTCTGCAAGCAAAGCGGGGGCGGACGTAATGGCGAAAGCCTTTCACCACACTTACGGGCTGCCTACGGTAATTACAAGATGCTCGAACAATTACGGTCCTTACCAATTCCCGGAAAAGTTAATTCCCTTAATGATAATTAACGCCCTGCACAACAAGGAGTTGCCCGTTTACGGCGACGGATTGAACGTGCGGGATTGGATTTACGTAATTGACCACAACCGCGCAATTGAAACGGTTCTTGAAAACGGAAAGCCCGGCGAGGTTTACAACGTTGGCGCAAGCCGCGAGATGAAAAATATTGAAATTGTAAAATTGATTTTGAAAATTTTAGGCAAGCCGGAAAGTTTAATTAAGTTCGTTAAAGATCGCCCCGGGCACGACCGCCGCTACGCAATCGATTCTTCGAAAATTAAGAAAGAGTTGGGCTGGCAGCCGGAGTTCGAGTTCGAGGAGGCAATCGTTCGTACGGTCGAATGGTACAAAAACAACGAGAATTGGTGGCGGCGAATAATTTCCGGCGAATACCAGAAATATTACGAAAAACAATACAGCAATAGGTGAAATATGAAAAAGCTTTCGGCAATTTGTTTGTCGTTGATTTTTATTGTCAATACTTTTTCGCAAACGCAGCCGCAGGGTTCCGTTAGCGTTTCCAACCTTGCGGCAATGACCGCAATTAGCGTAACGATTGGGGGAGATTTTATTGTAAACGGAACCTTCCCGGCTTCTTCCACCGAGAGGCTGGACGAGTTCATTACAAGAATTTTTAACAAAGCTAAAATAGAAGAATTAACGGCGTTAAGAAGCGGAAATTTAATTCAACAATTCAAGCAAAAGCTACAAAATTACGCCAAACGCGGAATTAAATTGTACCGGGCAGATGGAACGAAGCTTGCGATTGATTTGGAAAAGTTCCGTCTGACGGCGGATTTTCAGTTCAATCCGTATTTGAAAAACGGCGACGTGATTGTATTCCCGCC
>JALWSN010000634.1 GCA_027080245.1 Ignavibacteriales bacterium
TTCCTGCGACGTAAATTTTTTCAATTTAATCGAACCAAACCTCGTTTCGAATAAAACTTTTTCCCCGTTAATTTTGTAATTTAACTGTATTGAAACGGATTTTTTCTTATTTTGTAACAGTTCTTTAAAAACATTTTTAAGCTTTGCGGCTTCTTTTGAACTAAATAAAATTGTGGAATATTTTTTGTTTAGCAATTCATTGCGAAGTTTTAAAATATTTCTTGAAGCGTCGTTAAAAAATACAATTTTAAATTCGCCGTTTAAAATGAAAAATGGGGAAGTTAAATGATTGAGCAACTCGCTTACAATGCTAATAAATTGAGATTTTTTTTCAAGCGAGGCGTTTTCCAAAAACTCATCAAAGGATTTCGTTCGGTTTGTTGAAGCCACGGATTCCCTGTAATTTTAAAATGATTAAAATCAAGCATTAATATAAAAAGGAAAGATGAAAAAAAATATTAAAAATTTTTATTATTTATTAACGATGCTGGAAACTTTAATTTTAATGGCTGCATTTACTCCAAGAACCAACGGACAATTATTGAAAGACCCCCACAGATATTTGAAAAACCCGCTTTACCAACGTCGCGTGGAACTCTTTCGTTCTTCAAAAATAAAACAAGCCACTATTGTAATGTTGGGCAATTCCCTAACTGAGGGCGGCAGCTGGAACGATTTGTTGGGCAGAAACGACGTCGTTAACCGCGGTATCGCCGGCGATATTTTGCTCGGGTATTTGAACAGAATGCAATACGTCTATTCACTCCACCCCCGCATCTGTTTTGTGGAAGGCGGAATTAACGACATTTACAATTGGGAAACGCTGGACAATATTTTCAATTGGTACGTTAAAATCGTTGAAGGCTTACGCCACCACGGAATTATTCCCGTAATTCAATCCACGCTTTACGTTGGCACTAACTGGGGCGAAAAATGGCTAAAGGAACACCGACCCGATCTTAAACCGATTGACGTAAACCGGGAAAGGAACAAAACCGTTAAGCTGTTAAACCAAAAACTAAAACGTTACGCCCGAAAACACAGAATAATTTTTGTGGACTTGAACAAGAAACTGACAAAAAACGGATTTCTAATTCCAAATTACACCTGGGACGGAGCGCACCTAAAAACCGACGCTTACAAAATTTGGGCGAAAGAAATCAACAAAGTTTTAAATAAATTAGGTATTTAGTTAAAGGAGCCTTGCAATGGAAAAAAATCAAATAAATCAACCGCTAAAGTTAATCGCCCTCACAATTGTTTTTACTTTGGCGCTCAGCCTTCTTCCCAAGAATTTGGAGTTGTTCGGAATTAAATTTAAGCATGTTAATATCATTTCGGAACTGACCAAATCTCCCGCAAAAAACAAAACTGCGCCTGTAGACACAGAGTACGAAGATTACCTGAAAGAATACGAACAAATGCTTAAACAAAGCAAGGATTCCAGCAAAACTAGCGAAAAACTAAACCAAATAAAGCAAAAGCAGAAAGTTGAAACGCTTGCCGCCGGAATCGGACTTGGATTTTGGAGTGAAGCAAACAAAGCCTCCTCTGTAAGAACTTCTTCGCCGGCAATTGTTGGCAACCTGAGACAATTGAATCATTTTTATGACGCACTTCGTAATTCAAATTCCAGAGTTGTAAGAGTTGCTCACTTTGGAGACAGCGGCATCGAGGGGGATTTAATAACGGCAGATTTGAGAGAACGCTTGCAAAGCCGTTACGGAGGAAGAGGCGTAGGCTTCCTTTCCATTACGTCCGAAGACAATTCCTTCAGAATCAGCACAAAAATGACCTTCTCGAGCAATTGGAAAATGTACAGCCTGTTTACTAACAACCCCAAGCAACTCCCGCTTGGAATTGCGGGAACAATTTTTATTCCCAAAGGCACCTGCTGGGCTGAATATCAGGCAAGCAACTACTACCAGCACACAAATCCATTTAAAACCGTTAGACTATTTTATACCAAAAGCAACGGGCGAAGCATTCAATACTCGTTCAACAACGGAAGGATGCAGACGCGCAGACTTTCCAGAGGTAACGGCGTGCAACAGACCACATTAAACTTTAACGGAAGAGGCAAAAGCTTTAAGTTTAAAACATCCGCCGGACTGAAAGCACACTTTTATGGATTAAGCTTCGAAAACGGAAACGGCGTTTACGTCGACAACTTTCCCCTCCGAGGTAATTCCGGCGTAGACATTAATAAAATCCCAACCTCCGTGCTGCGTGGATTTTCCAAATACCTGAAATACGATTTAATAATTCTTGAATTTGGTTTAAATGCACTGCCGATGATTCAGAGAAACTACGATTGGTACGTAACCGAAATGACGAGAGTAATTAAACACCTGAAACAAGTCTACCCCAATGCCTCGTTTTTGTTGATTGGCGCGCAGGATAAAAGCATCCGTCGCAACGGAAAATTCATTACCGATCCGCTTGTGTTCAAGTTGCTTAAAGCCCAACTTGAAATCGTAAAAAAAACCAACATCGCATTT
>JALWSN010000635.1 GCA_027080245.1 Ignavibacteriales bacterium
AAGTAAACGTGGTCCGGCACTTTGTAAATTTGCACCCAAGGAATTCTTTTGCCTTTTTTGATGAAATCGATTAGTTTTTTCTCTTCGGGCGATTTTGTTAAAGGACCATCCCCATGGCAATCGGCGCAAACTTCAATATTCGGTATTGAAGCTCTTGCCAATTTTTTAGCGTATTTGTGGCAATCCGTGCATTCCAAGCCAACTTCCCCAACGTGAATTTTGTGGCTGTATTTAATCGGTTGAACGATTTTTTTTCGGGAAAAAGCCGATATGATTGCAATAAGGATTAAAATAAAAACCACTGAAAGGGAAAAAATAATTTTAATTTTTTTGGTCATTAAAGCCTCCGTAAAGATGTCTGAGCTTAAATATTTTGTTTTATTTTAAACAATGCTGCCGAATTCAAAACTTCTTTTAACAAACGGCGATTCAACGGCGGGGGATAAAGGTAAAAAACTCCTTCTTCGTAGATTTTACTAATGATTTTTTTTTGTTTGTCTTCCGCAATAATTACCGCCGGAATTTTAGGACGAAGTCTGTTTACTACTTGCAGCCATTTTAGGCATGTCTCCGCAATTGAATTGCAATCGAGGACTATTACGTCGAAATCCGTTTCCTCGAGTTTCAGGACGAATTCGGGAAAGTCGTCCATTCGTGTGGCTCTGAAATTTAATTCGGCGCAAACGCTTTGCACTAAATTTAAATGATGCGAATTTTTTGAAAGTATTATTAGTTCAATCATATTTGTTTGTTTTATTCATAGAATAGTCTTGCATCAATTGTGCCAAATTCGGAGCGGTACAAAAATTAAGAATATAGGACAAAAAGAGCATATTATTTAGGATTAAGTATCTTATTTAACGGTTTTATTCTAAAAAGGAAGAAAAAAGCGGGACATGTTGGTCACAATTAGTTAATGGTGAATTTTGAATTATGAATGATGAACTGAAGAAGGGTGAAGAGCTAAAAGGTTCAAAGGAGACGACAAATTATTATTGATTAATACTGGCAACTTAAGACTTATTCCTTTAGACTTTTCAACAACCTTAGCCTGGATTAGAATGATTAGATGATTGGATCATGGATGAATGGGGCATTAAGTGGAGTATCATTTATATTTTTATTAAATTCTAATAAATCAAACCTTATTTTTGAAATTCGAACTTTAATAACACAAAATTCGCATTGTCTCAAAAATCTTATTAGCTTATTTCAAAATTTAGTAAGATAGCAGTAATAAACCTCGATCAAATCATCCCAATCATTCTGTCCGTCTCGGTGAATCCGGCAAAATGCTGGCGGAGACGGAGCATTTCCCATCAACTCACCCAATAATCAGGCTTGCGCGTAATATTTAGAAAGATGCCCCTCAGCGTGCGCGCCGTAATGGGTGATTCCTCAAACTTGTTTTGTCGCTAAGTCAAATTAGCGGCTTATTTCGCAATCGATATTTTTTCGATTCTAAAATTAAAATTAAAGTTTGCGTAATTTATCTCGCGATGTCCGTATTAAAAAGCGAACCCATTTTCCGGTCTATTCGTAGAACAAAATATTAAATTTTATCGGGAGTTGAACAATGAAAAATTTAAACGTCCCTAAAACATTTGTGTTAATTTTATTGATTTCTTTTTCGCAAATTTTTGCTCAAGTGGAATCCACAAAAAACGGCGGACCCTGGAGCGCGCCGGGAACGTGGGTTGGCGGAGTTCCGCCTGCTCCGGGCGACAACGTTGTAATTAAAGGTCCCGTTACAATTGACGCCGTTACTTTTGCTAACAGCGTTCAAATTACTAACACCGGGAGCCTAAAGCCGGAAGTAATTCAGAACTACACTTACAAATTGTACGTTGCGGATTACCTCTGGAATAACGGCGAAATTTCAGGCTACAATTTTGAAATTTACGTTGGCGGCAAAATTGGCGGAAGCGTTTACAATACCGCCAACGGTTATTGGGATGCGGGAACGCTTTATTTTGTGGATACCCTTACGCATGCAATTTTATCCGAAGGCAAATGGTTCCGTCCGGCGGCAATTCATGCCGATAGCGCTACTTTAATGTCGGCTGGAAATATTGAATTGGACTCAACAACCCTTTACGCGCGTAAAGTTATTTTGGGGCAGAATCTGCAAATGGAAAAAATGGTTTTGGCTCATCGGTCGATTTTGAGAGTTGAGGATTTTGTTAATATTAGTTCGGACACCTCCGGAATTGAATTCAAGGATAATTCTTACATTTCGGGCGCGCCTTCCGGAACTTCAACAAGATACACCGATGTAATTCTAAAAGGGAATGTGGGCATTGCTTCCAACGTTTATTTTTACGGAAACGTTTATTTGAAAGGTACAATGTATCCGCAATTTAGCAGCTATCCTTTAATTACTTCCGCTGGCTTGTTCCAGAACGACGGCGAAGTAAAGGCAAATAACACAGGCTACAATTTTTCCTTTGACGTGTGGGGGAATTTAATCAACAACGGCTCTTGGGCTTCCGGCACG
>JALWSN010000636.1 GCA_027080245.1 Ignavibacteriales bacterium
TTATTGTTCAATATTTGAACCGACACGCCGCGCTCCGGCGCGCCAATGTTAACAGCGTTAAAAAAAGAGTTTAATACTTTTGGAGATTGTGGATTGGAAACGTCGGCAATTTTTAACTGCGCCATTTGTCCCTTGTCCTGAATGTAAGCGTCGCCGGCAATGTAAACAAGGTTGCCTTTTACTTTCACATCCATTAAATATTCAATTGCGGCGGAAGAATCTTGGGGAAGTTCGGAAATAACGAAAGGCTTAGAGGGATCCGCCACCGAAACTATTTGCATCGTATCCCCCTGCCTTACCAGGAAAGCAAGAGTGTCCCGAACGGCGCACTTTTCCGACCAGGAATTTAACGAGCCTAATTTTACCGGCTTTGCGGGATTTGCAACGTCGAAAATAACCAGCCCAGCCGATTGAGCGGCTACGTAAAGTTTGTTGTCCGCAAAATACAATCCGTGCGGCGCGTTGGAAATTTGCATTGCGCTAATTTTTTTAGGCGAAGTCGGGCTGGAAGCGTCGTAACAGTAAACATAACCGTTCGTTGCAACAAAAACGTAAGCGCCGTTGTTTGCAATCGCGAAAGCGCCGTAAGTGGAAGAATAGCTTTCGTAAAAATCTATTTTGGGATTGGAGACGTCGGACAAATCAACAATGTAAAAGCCTTCCGAAAACGCGCCGTAAGGGGAATCGGTAGCAATGTAGGCGTAATTGCCATTAACGGCTATTCCGCTCACATCGGATTCCGTCTTGATTTGCGCAATCATTACCGGATGCCCGGCGTCCGAATAATCAACTATTCTTACTCCCCGGCCGCTGCCGGCTAACAAATACTTGGAATTAAAAGGCATCACGGCGTTGCAGTAGCCGTTTGGCTCCCTTCCCAAAAGGGTCATGTTGCTGTCGGAAACGCTTAAATACTGCCCCCAAATTGTTACCGTCAAAAAAAACACTAACAACGCAAACGAATTAATTAAAATCTTTTTCATTTTTTCGCCTCCTATTTAAGAAGAATCATCTTCTTTGTTTGTTGGAAAATTAGATTGTTCAATTGCCTAACGGACAGCCTGTAAAAATAAACCCCGCTTGGCAAATTGCCCGCGTTGAATTGAACGGAATAATTGCCGGGCTTGAGGAATTTGTTCACCAGCGTTTGAACTTCCCTGCCGAGAACGTCGTAAATTTTTAGCGTTACGCGCAAAGGAGCGGCGTTCCCCCTTACCGCCGCTTGTGGGATTGCGTATTCAATTACGGTGGCGGGGTTGAATGGATTCGGGTAGTTCTGGCGAAGGGCAAATCCTTTTGGCGCAAGGGCTGTTTTACCTTCTTCTACCTTCGTAATCCCGTCCTTGTTGAAAACGAAAATCCCCGAATTGTAATTTAAAATCCAGACGTTGTTTGTTTGTTTGTCCACGGCAACTTTAACGACGTAATTGTTGTCAAGCGGGGAATTGTCGCGGTTAAACACTGTAATTTTACCCGTAGTGTCAATTTCAACCAAACCGCCGAAGCGCGTGCCAGCCCAAATATTGCCGAGCGTGTCTACGTCGATTGTCGTCACCGAATCATCGGGCAAATCGGAATTGGATTTGGTAATCGAAGTCCAGCCGCTTCCGCGGTAAACGGCGAGTCCCCCTTTCCAGCCGTTATTACGATTCGGGAAGCCGGAAAACCAAACGCTGCCCGACGAATCTCTTGCAACCCAGGTGGCGGTTTTAATCGGGCATTTGTTCCAATAATCTTTCCACGTCTGCCCGTCGTAGGAAAAGACCCTGAACGTCGCAAACCACATTACTCCGTTTGTGTCTCTCACAAAATGAGAGAAGCTTGCCGGATGCTGCGGGAAATCGTTGGGCAGTTTGTTCCAGACGGAATCCAATTTCAAAATTCCCGAATATTTCCCGCCAATGCTTACCCAAAGGTCGCCTACGATTTTCCCTTTGGCGTTCCGGGTAGTTTCCCACTGGAGTCCGTTAACCACCGGATTGTCAACGCCCAAACTGTCCTTACCGTAAACCGTAATGGCGTTGCCCGAAATTTTAAATAGATTGTAATTTCTTCCGTCCGAATACCAAATGTTGTTAAAAGCGTCCACCGCAAGAAATTCGGGGTACCTTAAATTGTAGTTTTTAAAGCCGTTCTCATCGTAAAACTTCTCCAATTTATTCGAAGGATTTAATACGTCGAGGTCGTAGCTTGCAACGTATTTGTAGCCGTTTTTAATAATGATGTCGGAGACAGTATTGTCGTGAATAGGCGAAACGTTGAGATTGTGGATTGAAGAAAATTCGTACTTCCATTCCGAAGGATGATTTGCGGAGACAAATCCGCCGAAAGGCCGTTCAATTCCAGCGGCAATCAAACTGTCGGAAGCAAAAAGGCAGGTCATGTAATTTAGGGGCGAACCGTCTTTGTCCGGAACGATGTTCCAAGTGTTGTCCCTTGTGTGCCAAACGGAAAAGCCCAATTGCGGATGCCGGAAATAGACGT